>NZ_CP018139.1:3300000-3543891 GCF_001886615.1 Halomonas aestuarii | reverse complement strand
TGGAGGCGATCTTCAACCCCTCCTTCCCGTATCGCTTCGCGCACATGGCCCTGGCGTCCTTCCTCACCGGCGGCTTCGTGGTGGCGGGCGTCAGCGCCTGGTACCTGCTGATCGGGCGCGACGTCGAGGCCAATCGCAAGGCGTTCTCCATGTGCCTGTGGCTGCTGCTGGTGCTGGCACCGGCCCAGGCGGTGCTGGGCGACTTCCACGGCCTGAATACGTTAGAGCACCAGCCGACCAAGGTGGCGGCCATGGAGGGCAACTGGGAGACCCGGTCGGGTGCGCCCCTGCTGCTGTTTGCCCTGCCCGACCAGGAGGCCCAGGAAAACGCCGTCGAGCTCGGCATCCCGGGGCTCGCGAGTCTCATCCTGACGCATCACGTCGATGGTGTGGTGCCGGGCGTCAGCGAGGTGCCCCCGGAGGAGCAGCCGCCGGTGTGGATCGTGTTCTGGTCCTTCCGGATCATGGTGGCCATGGGCCTGGCGATGATCGGCGTGGCAGTCGCCGGGCTGTGGCTGCGCTTCAAGGGACGCCTCTACGAGCATCGCGGCTACCTGCAGCTGATGCGGGTGATGACGGTGACCCCCTTCCTGGCGGTGCTGGCCGGCTGGTTCGTCACCGAGACCGGGCGCGCGCCCTGGCTGGTGTATGGCCACATGACCCAGGCCGAGGCGTTGACCCCATCGCTCACGGGCGGCATGGCGCTGTTCACCCTGGTCGGCTACGGCCTGGTCTATGCCGTGGTCTTCTACGCCGGGATCCTCTACCTCACCCGGGTGGTGCGCCAGGGCATGCTGCCCGAGGCGCCCCATGACGACACCGTCGAGCGCCCCAAGCGGCCGCTGTCCGCTGCCCACGTGTCTTTCGACGACGCCTCCAACCAGCCGGGCAGGAGCTGAACCATGGAAGAACTGTTTGATCTCTCGCTGATCTGGGCCGCCATCATCGGCTTCGGCGTCATCATGTACGTGTTGATGGACGGCTTCGACCTGGGCGTCGGGATCCTCTTTCCCTTCGCCCCGGACGAGGTCAGCCGGGACGTGATGATGAACTCGGTGGCGCCGGTGTGGGACGGCAACGAGACCTGGCTGGTGCTGGGTGGGGCAGGGCTTCTGGGGGCCTTCCCCCTGGTCTACTCGGTGTTCCTGCCCGCGCTCTACATCGGCGTCTTCCTGATGCTTGCCGGGTTGATCTTCCGCGGCATCGCCTTCGAGTTCCGCTTCAAGTCCCATCGCAACCGCCGCTGGTGGAACCGGGCCTTCAGCTGGGGCTCGGCGGTGGCGGCCTTCGCCCAGGGCGCGGTGGTCGGCTCCTACATCCAGGGCTTCGCCGTCGAGGACTTCGTCTACGTGGGTGGCCCGCTGGACTGGCTGACGCCGTTCAGCGTGCTGACCGGCTTCGGGCTGATGGCGGGCTACGCCCTGCTCGGCGCCACCTGGCTGATCATGAAGTCCGAGGGGCACCTCCAGGACTGGGCCTACCGGCTGGCCCCGCGCCTGCTGCTGGTGGTGCTGGTGGTCTTCGGCGTCATCAGCCTCTGGACCCCCTTCGTCGATGCGACCGTGCGGGACCGCTGGTTTGGCCACCTGCACCTGATCTGGGTCTTCCCGGTGCTGGCGCTGGCCTGTGCGTACTGGCTGTGGCGGTCCGTGAAGGCCCGCCGGGAGGGCCCGCCGTTCATCGCCACCCTGGGGCTGTTCATCTTCACCTACCTGGGACTGGTGGTCAGCAAGTGGCCGGTGATCGTGCCGCCGGACTACACGATCTGGGACGCCGCCTCGGCGCCGGAATCTCAGCTCTTCCTGCTGCTCGGCATGCTCTTCGTCATCCCCATCGTGCTGACCTACACCGCCTGGACCTACTGGGTGTTCCGCGGCAAGGTGCGCCCCGGCGAGGGTTACCACTGACGTGCGGGCCGAGCCCGTAGCCCCCGAGCCCTCGGCACGCGACTGGCTCGCCCGGCTGGCCGCCGGCGAGCGGCCGCTGCAGGCCCTGGCCCTCCTCGGCGGGGGCCTGGCCGGCATCGCCACCATCGTCCAGATGGTGCTGCTCGCCACCCTGATCGACGCCCTGCTGGTGGACGAACGCCCGCTCGCGAGCCTCGTCCCCTGCTTGCTCGGCCTGGTGGCGGTGCTGCCCCTGCGGGCCCTCGCCCAGTGGGGCCAGGAGGTGGCGGGCCAGGCGGCGAGCCTGCGCATCCGTCGGCGCGCCCGCGACGAGCTGCTGGACCACCTGGCGCGCCTGGGGCCCGGCCGCCTGGCCGGGTACCACAGCGCCGGGGTCGCCCAGCGCCTGGTCGACCAGGTCGAGGCGCTCGACGGCTACTTCTCGCGCTACCTCCCCCAGCAGGTCCTGGCGGTGGCGATCCCCGTGCTGATCCTCGCCGTGGTGGCCTGGCTCGACTGGCTGGCCGCGCTCTTCCTGCTCCTCGCGGCGCCGCTGATCCCCCTGTTCATGGCCCTGGTGGGCATGGGGGCCGAGCGCCTCAACCGGGAGCAGTTCGTGGCGGTGGCGCGTCTCGCCGGTCACTTCATCGACCGGGTGCGCGGCATCACCACCCTGCAGCTGTTCGGTCGCACCGAGCAGGCGACCCGGGAGGTCGGGGCCGTGGCCGATGACTACCGTCGGCGCAGCATGCGCACCCTGCGCCTGGCCTTCCTCTCCTCCGCGGTGCTGGAGTTCTTCGCCTCCGTGGCCATCGCCGCGGTGGCGATCTACGTTGGCTTCGGGCTGCTCGGCTATATCGGCTACGGGCCGGCGGACGAGCTGACCCTGTTCTCGGGGCTGCTGGTGCTGCTGCTGGCGCCGGAGTTCTTCCAGCCGCTGAGGACCCTGGCCCAGCACTACCACGACCGCGCGGCGGCCCTGGGGGCTGCCGACGGCCTGGTGGCCCTGCTGCAGGAGGTGCCCGATGCCGTGCGAGACGCCCCGGTCGAGGGCGGGCCCGCGAGGCCGACAGCGCCGGGACGCCTGCTCGAGCTCGACGGGGTCACGATCATCCATCCGGGGCGCGGCCGGGTGCTGGGGCCGCTGGACCTGGTGCTGGACCCCGGCGAGGTCCTGGTGGTCACCGGGCCCTCCGGGGCGGGCAAGTCGAGCCTGCTGCAGCTGATCGCCGGCTTCCTCGGCCCCGAGCATGGCGAGCGTCGCCTGGCCGCCGGCACGGCCTTCGCCTGGCTGGACCAGCGACCGCTGCTGGTCCAGGGGAGCCTCGCCGATAACCTGCGCCTGGCCGCGCCGGAGGCCACGGAGGCGCAGATGCAGGAGGCCCTGACCCATGCCGGGCTCGCCGCGCTGCTGGAGCGCCTGCCCCTGGGGCTCGAGACCTCGCTGGGAGAGCGCGGCGAGGGGCTCTCCGGCGGGCAAGTGCAGCGCCTGGCGCTGGCCCGGGTGTTTCTCTCGCCGGCGCCGCTGGTGCTGCTCGACGAGCCCACCGCCAGCCTGGACGCCGACACGGAGGCACGGGTCATCGAGGCCCTGGCCGCGCTGGCCCGGGAGGGGCGCACCCTGGTCATCGCCACCCATCATCCGGCGCTGCTGCGCCTGGCCGACCGTCGGCTGGAACTGGACGCCGACCCTGTACGGGAGGCCGTCGATGCGTGATCCCCACGACGCTTCGCTGCTGGCCACGCTGCGCCCCTGGTGGCAACTGCTCGATCGGCGGCGCGGACGGCTGCTGGCGGGGGCGGGCCTGCTGCTGCTGACGGTGGCGTCCGGCATCGGCCTGCTGGCGCTGTCCGGCTGGTTCATCACCGCCACGGGGCTGACCGGCCTGGCGCTGGCCGCCGGGCTCTCGGTCGGCCTGGACGTCTATGTCCCCGGCGGCGGCATCCGGTTCTTCGCCGTCACGCGGACCGTGTCGCGCTATGTCGAGCGCCTCTACAACCACGATACCGTGCTGCGCCAGCTCGCCGACCTGCGCAGCCGGATGTTCGGCGTCCTGGCCGGCCTCGATGCCAGGACGCTGTCGCGGCGGCGAGCCAGCGAGTGGCTCGATCGCCTCACCGCCGACATCGACACCCTCGACAGCCTCTATCTGCGCCTGCTGGCCCCGGCCGGCATCGCGCTGCTGGCGATCCTGGCGCTGGCCGGCCTGCTCGCCCTCTGGCTGCCGCGTGCCGGTCTCGCCGTGGGCCTGCTGCTCGGCCTCGCCTGGCTGTGGCTGACCCTCGGCCAGGCCCGGCGCGGCATGGCCGCCAGCCGTCGCCAGGTCGACGGGCTCGAGGCGCTGCGCGGCCGGCTGCTCGAGCATCTCCGGGGGCTCGCGGAGCTGGAGGCCTACGGTACCCTGGCGGCCCATCGCGAGCGGCTGGCGACGATCGAGCGTCGCCTCCAGGCCGACCAGTGGCGGCTGGCCCGTGTCTCGGCGCTGGGGTCGGCCCTCGCCGGTCTGGCCGTGGGCGCCACCTGGCTGGCGGTGCTCGTGCTGGGGGCCCTGGCCTGGGAGGCAGGGACGCTGTCCGGCCCGGTCATGGTGCTGATGCCCCTGGCGGTGATGGCCCTGAACGAGGCGCTGGCCGCGCTGCCCATGGCCTTCACCCGGCTGGGCGCCACGCGGGCCGCCGCCGAGCGCCTCAACGCCCTGGAGGCCGGCCGTCGTCCTGCCGCCGGCAAGGGGAGCGAGGAAGAGAGCGAGGGGGCGGGCGAGGTGATAAGCGAAGAAGGACCGCGCGGCCCCCTGTCCGTGGCACTCACCGACGTCGACCTGCACTATCCCGGGGCCCTGCAGCCGGCGCTGTCATCGCTCTGCCTATCGCTGCCGGCGGGCCAGCGCATGGCGCTGTGCGGCGCCTCCGGCGCCGGCAAGTCGAGCGTGGCACAGCTGTTGACCCGCCAGCTCCTGGCCAGCGCGGGCCAGGTGCGGCTGGGCGGCGTTCCGGTCGCGTCCCTCGACGAGGCGGCGCTGCGCCGGCGGGTGGCCTGCCTGACCCAGCAGGTGGAGCTGTTCGACGACAGCCTGGCCGCCAACCTGCGCCTGGGCGACCCCGAGGCGAGCGAGGCGCGGCTGTGGCGGGTCCTGTCGATGGTGGCGCTCGCCGACTGGGCGGATGCCCTGCCCGAGGGACTCGACACCCGGGTGGGCGAGGGCGGCCGGCGCGTCTCGGGTGGCCAGGCCCGTCGCCTCGGCCTGGCCCGGCTGCTGCTGAGGGAGCCGGACCTGGTGATCCTGGATGAGCCCTTCGCCGGGCTCGACGCTGCCACCGCGGCTCGTCTGTCGACTCGGCTCGATGCGTGGCTGGCCGGGCGGACCGTCCTCTATCTGGTGCACCAGCTCGGCGAGGCCGTCGACCCGCCCGCCATCGACCGCTGCCTGACCCTGCGCGACGGACGGCTTTGCACGGATGGTCAGGATGTTTCAGGATGAACCCAACGATTCCCCGACGAGGTGTGCCATGCGTGACTTCCTCAGGCGCCTGCCCAAGGCCGAACTCCATCTGCATATCGAGGGCTCGCTGGAGCCCGAGCTGATGTTCTCCCTGGCCGAGCGCAACGGGATCGCCTTGCCCTACGCCTCGGTGGAGGAAGTCCGGCAGGCCTACGACTTCACCGACCTGCAGTCCTTCCTCGACCTCTATTACCAGGGCATGAGCGTGCTGCGCACCGCCGACGACTTCCATGACCTGGCCATGGACTACTTCCGCCGGGCCAGCGCCGAGGGCGTGGTGCACGTCGAGATGCACTTCGACCCCCAGGCCCATCTGGCCCGCGGCGTCGAGCTGCCGGTGGTGATGGAAGGCCTCTCCCTGGCACGCCGTCGGGCGCAGCGCGAACTGGGCATGTCCACGGCGCTGATCATGGCCTTCCTGCGCGACCGCCCGGCAGAGGAGGCCATGGAGGTGATGGAGCGCGCGGCCCCCTACTGGGAGATGCTCGATGCCGTGGGTCTGGACAGCGCCGAGCAGGGCAACCCCCCCGCGAAGTTCGTCGAGGTGTTCGAGCGGGCGCGGGAGCTCGGGATTCCCCGGGTCGCCCACGCCGGGGAGGAGGGGCCCCCCGCGTACATCCGCGAGGCACTGGACCTGCTGGACGTCTGCCGCATCGACCATGGCGTGCGCTGCCTGGAGGACCCGGCCCTGGTGGCCCGCCTGCGCGACGAGGGCGTGGTGCTCACCGTCTGCCCGCTCTCCAACGTGCGCCTGCGGGTAGTCGATCGCATGGCCGACCACCCGCTGCCGCAGTTGCTCGAGGCCGGACTGCGCCTGACCCTCAATTCCGATGACCCGGCCTACTTCGGCGGGGGCATGCTGGCCAACTTCGAGGCGTGCCACGAGGCCTTCGGCTGGTCGAGGGAGATCTTCATCCAGCTGGCCGGCACGGCCATCGAGTCGGCCTTCATGAGCGACGAGCGCCGCCTGGCGCTGCACCGCGAGCTGGCCCGGGTGCCCTGATTCCCCTTTCCTGATTCCCCTCCGGCCGGCGACGGACCTGCCGGCCCCTGGCGCCAATGCGCCCCGGGGTTATTGGCGTGCATCAGACTGTTAAATCCTGTAAAACTTATGGAAAAGTCCTGCCGATACGGTTGACCCGGGAGAACCGTGCTTGAGCCTCAAGACCCGTTTCCTGCTGCTGGCCGCCTGCCTGGTGCTGCTGGCCTCGGTGGCCGCCTGGAGCGTCTTCCAGCGCACGACCCTGGGCATCATCGAGCAGTGGGGCGAGCGCGTGGCCGCCATCCAGGTCCAGTACGACAGTGGCCGCCTGCTGCAGCCGCTGGAGCGAGAGATCGCCCTGGCGCGCCAGCTCTCCGACTCCATCGTGCTGCGGCGCTGGGCCAGACAGCCAGACGACCCGGCGCTGGAGGCCCAGGCGTTCGCCGAGATGGAGAGCTTTCGCCGCAACTTCGGTGACAATAGCTACTTCGTCGCGCTGCGGGAGAACGGCGGTTACTACTACAACGATGCCCACAACACCTATGCGCAGGATCGCCTGCGCTACCGGCTTAGGCCGGACCGGCCGGCGGACGCCTGGTTCTTCCGCCTGATCGAGGAGGGGCGGGACTTCCATCTCAACGTCAATCCCGATGTGGAACTCGGCGTCACCAAGCTGTGGATCGACGTGCTGATGCGCGACCGCGACGGGGAGATCCTCGGTGTCGTGGGCACCGGCCTGGACCTCGAGGCCTTCCTCGGCGAGATCCTCGACATCCAGCAGTCCGGCATCACCACCCTGTTCGTCGACTACAGCGGCGCCATCCAGCTCCACCGCGATCGTCGCCTCATCGACCATGCCAGCTTCATCAAGTCGGAGGGGCAGAAGCGCACCCTGGACCTGCTGGTGGACCTGCCCCGGGATGCCGAGGCCCTCTCAGGGATAATGCGTGAGCTGCGCGACAGCACGGACCGGGGCGTGAAGACCGCGTTCGTGACCGTGGAGGGCAAGCGTCACCTGGCCGGCGTGGCCTTCCTGCCGTCCCTGGGCTGGTTCGAGGTCACCCTGCTGGACCTGGAGGCCCTGATGCCGCTCGCGGACTTCATGCCGGTGGCCCTGGTGTTCGTGCTGACCCTGCTGGTCACCCTGCTGGTCTTCCACCAGGCCCTCAGGCGCCAGGTGCTGGCGCCGATGGCATCGCTGGAAACCGCCATGCGGCGGGTCCAGACGGGGGACATGTCACCGTCCCAGCTGCCGCGCGGGCGGGGCGAGATGGGACGGCTGATGGACCACTTCCGCACCATGGCCGAGGCCATCCGCAGCAATACCCATGAGCTGGAGGAGCGGGTGCGCGAGCGGACCGAGGCGCTCCAGGCGGTGGCCGTGCGTGACGTGCTGACCGGGCTGATCAACCGGCGCGGGATGCAGGAACGGCTCGAGGAGCAGATCCAGCGGTCGACGCGGGAGGGCAAACCCTTCGGGCTGATCTGGCTCGACCTCGACCAGTTCAAGCAGCTCAACGACGCCCAGGGCCATGCGGCGGGCGACCAGGCCCTGATCCAGGTCGCCGAGGTGCTGCAGAGCGGCCTGCGCCCCTATGATCGGGCCTCGCGCTGGGGAGGGGACGAGTTCCTCGTGCTGCTCTCCCCCTGCGATCAGCCCACCCTCGTCCTGGTCGCCGAACGGCTGCGGCGGGAGGTGGCGGCGATCGAGGTGGAGGGGATGCCGGTGACCGTCAGCGTGGGGGCCAGCCTGACCGTTCCCGGCGACGACCTGGACGACATCCTCAAGCGGGCCGACGAGGCCCTCTACCAGGCCAAGGACGACGGCCGCAACCTGGCCCGAATCGCCGTCTGAGCGCCGGGCTCACCCCCGGCGGTGCACCGGCCGTCCCGCCGCCCAGGTCTCGGCCACCGTCCGGTCGTCGCCCAGCATCATCATCGCGAAGAGCATCTCGGCCAGGCTCCGGCTGCGCGCCGTGCGCCTCGCCATGAGCGGGGTGGCGGCCGGGTCGAGCACCACGAGATCCGCCTCCATGCCGGGGGCAAACCGGCCGATCCGCTCGTCCAGCGACAGCGCCCTGGCATTGCCCAGCGTCAGCCCGTAGAAGCCCTGCCAGGCCGTGAGCGGCTGTCCGCGCAGCTGGCCGACCTGGTAGGCGGCCTTGAGGGTGGCCAGTCCCGAGAGGTCCGTCCCGCCGCCGACATCGCTGGCATAGCTGATCGCCAGGCCGGCCTCCCGGGCGGCGAGCCGGTCGAACAGGCCGCTGCCGAGGAAGAGGTTGGAGCTGGGGCAGAAGGCCAGGTTGGCCCCCCGGGCCGCCAGGCGTCCGCGCATCTCCTGGTCGAGGTGGATGCCGTGGGCGAAGGTGCTGCGGGGCCCCACCAGGCCCGACCGTTCATAGACCTCCAGGTAGTCGCGACTCTCCGGGAAGAGCTCGGCCACCCAGTCGAGCTCGCCGGTGTTCTCGGCGAGATGGGTCTGCAGCCAAAGGCTCGGGTCGTTGCGCAAGAGTGCCCCGGTAGCATCGAGCTGCGCCCGGGTGGAGGTGGGGGCGAATCGCGGCGTCAGGCTGTAGCCGAGCCGGCCCCTGCCGTGCCAGTCGCCGATCAGTCGTTCGGTATCCCGGATGCCGCCCAGGGTGTCGTCACGGAGCGCCTCGGGGGCATGGCGGTCCATCAGCACCTTGCCGGCGAGCATGCGCAGGCCGCGTCGGCGGCAGGCCGTGAAGAAGGCGTCCACCGAGACCGGGTGGCTGGAGCAGAAGACCTGGGCGGTGGTGGTGCCGACCCTGAGCATCTCGTCGAGGAAGGCGTCGGTGACGGCCTCGGCGTGGGCGCGTTCGGCGAAGCGGCACTCCTCGGGGAAGGTGTAGTCGTTGAGCCAGTCGAGCAGCTGTCGGCCGTAGGAGGCCATGATGTCCAGCTGCGAATAATGCACATGGCTGTCGATGAACCCCGGCAGCATCAGCTTTCCCGAGTAGTCCACCACCTCGATGTCCGACGGCAGGTGGGGCGCCAGCGCCGCGTAGTCGGCGACGGCGTGGATCTGGCCGTCGACCAGCCAGAGGGCACCGTCCTCCAGGTGACGCACGCTCCCCGGCGCCGGAGTGTCGCCGTCGCCCGGGTCGGCGTCGAAGCTCAGCAGGGGACCGCGCAGGACGCGCACATGGGGTCGGGGGTCGTTCATGACTCTCTCCATTCAGCATCGGCTTGGCCGGTGCTCAAGAAACAACTGATTTAAAGTGTCTTTCATTGCTTGGCACGTGATGAGCTGTTCCATCGACAGGCTCCGGAGTGCCGGACCATTGCGAGGGCGCTGTGAACCCCTCCATGGGCGCTACTTTTGCCATCCCCGGCAAAAGACCCTCGCGCCGCCTGTCCCTGGCGATCATCTCGCCGGCCTGTCGCCATGTGCGCTCAGTCCCGTGAAGGGGAAAAGGTCTCGCGCAGGGTCTCGGCGGGCACGCCGCGGCGGTCGGCCCGCTCGGGCGCCGGCCTGATGGTCAGCAGCTCCGCGGCCACGGCCAGGGCGATCTCGTAGGGCCGCTTGCCGACGGCGCCGGGCACGCCGATGGGGCAGCGTACCCCGGCCAGCGCCGCCTCATCGTGGCCGGCCTCGTCGAGCCGCCGGCGGAAGCTTGCCCACTTGCTGTGCGAGCCGATCAGGCCGATGGAGGCGCAGTCGCCGCGACGCAGCAGGGCATCGACCAGGGCGCGGTCCTCGGCGTGGTCATGGGTCATCACCAGGGCGTGGCAGCCCGCGGGCAGGCCGTTCACGGCGGCCTCTACCCGGGGGCCCTCGGCGCCGGGGGCGATGCGCCGACGGCGCACGCGCTCGCCTTCGGGGGGCGTGTCCGGGAAGGCGTCCTCGCGGCTGTCGAACCACAGCACCCGCCAGGGCAGTGGCGCCATCACCTCGACCAGGGCCTGGCCCACGTGGCCGGCGCCGAACAGCGCCACGGTCATCTCGGCGCCGGCGAACAGCTCGATCAGCACGTGCACGTAGCCGCCGCAGCACTGGCCGGAGCGCCCGCCCAGGGGGAAGGCCTCCAGCCGCGTGCCGGCGTCGCCCCGGCCGAGGGCCTCCCGGGCGGTCTCGATGACCTGCAGCTCGAAGGTGCCGCCGCCCAGGGTGTCATGGACGGCCTCCGGGGTGATCACCATCTTGGCGCCGGGCTCCCGGGGGGTGGAGCCCGCCACACCCACGATGCTTGCCAGCGCATGCGGGCGTGCCCCGCGCTGCAGGCGATCCAGCGCCGCGTGCCAGGGTTCAGGACGTTGTTCAGACAGGGGCATGGTCGGGCCTCGTCGGGGACGCGTCTTGGGTTCGGCGCAGCGCATCGGCGACCATCAGCACCCGTTCCGGGGTGGCGGGGGTGTCGAGTGCCGGACTCACCCGGTAGCCGGCGAGGCTCGCCAGGGCATCGCGCAGCGCCGACCACACCGAGATGCCGAGCATGAACGGAGGCTCGCCCACGGCCTTGGAGCGGTAGAGGCTGGCCCGGGAGTTGGGGTGCCCCTGGAGCAGGTCGACCTTGAAGGTCGGCGGCAGGTCGCCGAAGGCCGGGATCTTGTAGGTGGACGGGCCGTCGGTGACCAGCCGGCCGGCGTCGTTCCACCTGAGCTCCTCGCTGGTCAGCCAGCCCATGCCCTGGATGAAGGCGCCCTCGATCTGGCCGATGTCGATGGCCGGGTTCAGGGAGTCGCCGACGTCGTGGAGGATGTCGGCGCGGCTCAGCCGGTACTCGCCGGACAGGGTGTCCACCTCCACCTCGGCCACGGCGGCCCCAAAGGCGTAGTAGTAGAAGGGCCGGCCACGGCCGGTGGCGCGGTCGTAGTGGATCAGCGGGGTGGCGTAGAAACCCTTCTCGGAGAGTGAGACCCGGGCCATGTAGGCGGCCTGGACGAGCTCGCCCCAGGGGATGCGCGTCTCGTCCTCGCCGAGGCCCGCCACCAGGTGGCCGTCCTCCAGGCGCATGGCCTCGCGGTCCAGCCCGCCGGCCTCGCGATCGAAGTGCGTGGCGGCGAAGTCGAACAGCCGCTCGCGCAGCTTGCTGGCCGCATCCCGGGCGGCCTGGCCGTTGAGGTCGGCGCCACTGGAGGCGGCGGTGGGGGAGGTGTTGGGTACCTTGTCGGTCCGGGTGGCGGTGATGCGCACCCGCGCCAGGTCGAGGCCCAGCTCCCGGGCCACCACCTGGCAGACCTTGGTGTGCAGCCCCTGGCCCATCTCGGTGCCGCCGTGGTTGATCATCACGCTGCCGTCGGTATAGACGATCAGCAGGGCGCCGGCCTGGTTCAGGTGCTGGACGGTGAAGGAGATACCGAACTTCACCGGGGTCAGCGCCAGCCCCTTCCGGATGACCGGGCTTTGCGCATTGAAGGCGGCGATCTCGCGCCGGCGCGCCCAGTAGTCGCTGCTCTCCTCCAGCCGGGCGACGATGTCCTGCAGCAGCGAGAGCTGCTCGACCCGCTGGCCGTAGTGGCTGACGTCCCGGGGGGTGCCATCCGGGTCCTTGGTGCGATAGAGGTTGCGCTTGCGGATGGTCAGCGGGTCCTCGCCCAGGTGCCGGGCGATGTCGTCCATGGCCCGCTCGATGATCATCATGCCCTGGGGGCCGCCGAAGCCGCGGAAGGCGGTGTTCGAGGCCTTGTGGGTGCGGGCGCGCTTCCCGGTGACCCGGGCGGCGCCCAGCGAGTAGGCGTTGTCGGCATGGAACATGGCGCGGTCGACGATGGCATCTGACAGGTCCGGCGAATAGCCACAGTCGCCGATCAGCGTGATCTCGCCGCCGGCCAGCACGCCCCGGGCGTCGACGCCGAGCCGGTAGCGGTTGTGGAAGGGGTGACGCTTGCCGGTGGCGCGGGTGTCCTCGGCGCGGGGCAGGCGAATCCTGGTGGCCCGGCCGGTGCGTCTCGCGTGCAGGGCGGCGATGCAGGCCCAGGGGGAGGCCTGGGTCTCCTTGCCGCCGAAGCCCCCGCCCATGCGGCGCACTTCCACCGTCACCGCGTGGAAGGGGATCCCGAGCACCTCCGCCACCAGCTTCTGGGTCTCGCTGGGGTGCTGGTTGGAGGTATGGATGATCACGCCCTCGTCCTCGGTGGGCAGGACCAGGCAGGCCTGGCCCTCGAGGTAGAAGTGCTCCTGGCCGCCGACGAACTGCTCGCCCTCGAGGACGTGGGGCGCGTCATCCAGGGCCTGCTGCCAGTCGCCTCGCTCGTGGACGTGGGTGGGGCGCACGAACTCCCCGCGCTCGGCGGCTGCGACCGGGTCCAGGGAGGCGGGCCGCTCGTCGATCTCGACCACCGCCTCCTTCACCGCCAGGCGGGCGTCCCGGTGGCTCTCGGCGGCCACGGCGAACAGGCACTGGCCCACGTAGCTGATCTCGTCGTCGGCGAACAGCGGGTCGCCGGGGAACACCGGGCCGATGTCGATGTGGCCGGGGATGTCGGCCAGCGTGATCACGTCCACCACGCCCGGTGCGGCCCTGACCTTCTCCAGGTCCAGTCGGGTCAGGCGGCCATGGGCCGTCGGCGACAGGCCGAGCGCCACGTGAAGGGTATCGGCGGGGCTCGGGATGTCATCGATGTAGGCGGCGCGGCCGGTAACGTGTTTGATGGCGCTGTCGTGGGCGCGGGAGGCGCCGGGGCCTCCCCGGGGGGCGACGGCCTCCCTCGCCAGCGGCGCGTCGCCCTGATTGCTCCGGGAGGCGTCTTGGGCAATGTCAGTGAGCGTACGCATCGAGGGTCACCTTGGTCGCAGGATCGTGGTGGTCAGCCGGGCCGCCCTCGGCCGGGCCGCGTTCGGTGGCGATCATCAGGCGCAGCCGATCCAGCAGGTTGCCGGCGGCAAGGCGCCGGTACTCGGCGCTGCCGCGCACATCAGACATCGGGGTCAGTTCCTTGGCCAGGGCCGCTCGGGCGGCGGCGAAGGCCTCGACGTCGGGGGCGCGCCCCTCCAGGGCGGCCTCGGCGGCCGGTGCCCGGCGGGGGATCGCCGCCATGCCGCCGAAGGCCAGGTGGACGTCGCGCATCACGCCGTCCTCGAGGCGCCAGGCGAAGGCAGCCAGCACCGCCGAGATGTCGTCTTCCCGCCGCTTGGAGAGCTTCCATACCTTGAGGTGCTGACCATGGATGGGCCTGGGCAGGAAGATCGCGGCGATGAACTCGTCCTCGGCCAGCGCCGTGTGTCGGTAGTCGAGGAAGACGTCCGCCAGGGGCAGTTCCCGCTCACCCCGCGGGCCGTCCAGGCGCAGCCGGGCGTCGAGGGCCAGCAGCACCGGTGGGGTGTCGCCGATCGGCGAGGCGTTGGCGATGTTGCCGCCCAGGGTTGCGCGGTTGCGGATCTGCGAGGAGGCGAAGCGGTGCATCAGGTGCTCGAAGGCCGGGTAGGGCTCGGCCAGCAGCGGGGTCAGCCGGGCGAGCGTCACGGCGGCGCCGATCCACCAGCCCTCGGAGGTCTCCTCGACGGCGTTCAGCTCGGCGACCCGGCGCACGTCGATGAGATCATCGAGCGCCTTGAGCTGCTGGGTGGTCTCGAGCCACAGATCGGTGGCGCCGGCCACCAGTCGGGCGCCGGGATGATTGGCCTTCAGGGCGCGCAGCTCGGCCAGGTCCCGGGGTACGCGGTAGTGACCCGCTGCCTCCGGCGCGTCGTCGGCGCTGCGCAGTTCGGCGACGTGGCCGGCGAGCGTGGCATCCTCGGCCCACTCGGGGTCGGCCGCCGGATAGTCGCCCATGCCGAGCGCGGCGTCACGGATTGGCCGGTAGCCCGTGCAGCGGCACAGGTTGCCGCCCAGGGCGTCCTCCAGGCGCGCCTGGGTCAGAGGGGCGGGGTGGCGGCGCTGGTGCTCGTAGAGGGTGAACAGCGACATCACGATGCCCGGCGTGCAGAAGCCGCACTGGCTGCCGTGGCAGTCGACCATGGCCGCCTGGGCGGGATGCAGTCGCTCGCCCCGGGCCAGGCCCTCGACGGTCACCAGATGGCAGCCCTCGAGCTGGTGGGCGGGCGTGATGCAGGCGTTGGCGTTGTGATAGACGAGCTCACCGGCGGCATCCGGCTCGCCGATGGCCACGGTGCAGGCCCCGCAGTCGCCGGAGGCACAGCCTTCCTTGGTGCCGGTCTGGCCCAGCGTCTCGCGCAGCAGCTCGAGGGCACTGGTGTCGGCGCTCACATCGGTGCATCGCTGACGCCTGCCGTTGAGGTAGAAGTCGATCATGGTCGGCTCCGTTTATGGTTGTGTTGGCCGAAGTCTCAGGGGATGTCTCAATTCTTGACCTGGTGGTCAGCTTTTACAAGTCATGACGCTTTTTTTCTCTCCGAAGACAAGTCCCGGGGTGCCGGACCATTGAGGAGGCGCTGTGAACTCGTCCCTGAGCGCTACCGACGCCCTCCCTGGCGTAGGACCTCCTCTTCGACTTGCCTCCGGTGTTTCTTCCGTTGCCGGTATCGCGATGATCCAATGCCGAATTGCCTTGTGGCTCGGCTATCAGGCAAGCTCGTGGCCGACGCGTGCGTATCTTGAGCAGTGAGGGCCCATGGCCAAGCCAGAACACCCAAGCGAGCAGGAAGGTGGCGCCATTCGACGGCGCAACGAGCAGGCGATCCTGGCGGCGGCGGAACGCGTCTTCGCTCGGCATGGCTATCGCGGGACCAGTCTCCAGGAAATCGCCGAGCAGGCTGGCCTGCCGAAGTCCAACGTCCTTTATTACATGGGCAGCAAGCGCAAGCTCTATGTCCGCCTGCTCGAGCGCATGATGGAACGCTGGAACGCGATGCTCGACGACATCTCCGCGGAGGACGACCCGGCCGAGGTGCTCTCCGCCTTCATCCGCTCCAAGATGCAGATGTCCCGCCTTCACCCCGAGGGGTCGCGGCTCTTCGCCAGCGAGATTCTCGGCGGGGCACCCTTCCTGCAGGAGTACCTGCGCGGTGAGCTGCGCGACTGGGTGCAGAGCCGTGCGGCGGTGTTCCGGGAGTGGGCCGACCGGGGCCTGATGGATCCGGTCGACCCGGTCTGGCTGATCTTCCTGATCTGGTCGTCCACCCAGCATTACGCCGACTTCGAGGCCCAGGTGCTGGGCATCACCGGGCGTGATGCCCTGCGCGACGACGACCTGGAGCAGATCACCGACTTCCTGACCCGGGTGGTCATCAAGGGGTGCGGGGTTCGCCATCCCGATCACGCCGCCGAATCTCTCGGGCGGCACGCCCACCCCTGATTTCTCCCGGGGTAACGAGGGGCACGGGATGTCGCTTCCCGGCCCCCCCGTGTTGGCTTACTGCGCGGTGATCAGTATCACGACCGACAGCGCGGCGCAGGCCCACATGGTCGGCATGATCTCGCCGATCCGCCCGGTCGCGGCCTTGATCAGCACGAAGTTCATGAAGTCGAAGGCGACGCCGGTCCAGACCAGTCAAGAAGGCAGTGAATAGGCAACACTCAACGTGTTTCTTGCATACGAAAAGATGAAGTCTTTACGCCACCGAGGAGGCCGGTATCACCATGCGCGATGAGCTTTCCCCACGGGCCGTCCTGGCCATCGAGGCTCGCCGGGACGCGCTCGGCGATGCCGACGTCGAGGCGCTCACCGCCTTCCTCTGCCGGGGCATCCTCGAGGAGTGCGGGGGGAGCCGTCCCCGATGAGCGAGCTCCCCATCGACGCCCGCCTGCCGGCGATCCGCGAGGCCCTGGACACCCATGTCCGGGCCTTGCTGGTGGCCGAGCCCGGGGCCGGCAAGACCACCCGAGTGCCCCTGGCGCTGCTCGACGCGCCCTGGTGTCGCGAAGGCCGGCTGCTGCTGCTGGAGCCCCGGCGGGTGGCGGCGCGGCTGGCGGCCGGCTTCATGGCCGAGACCCTCGGCGAGCCGGTGGGCGAGACGGTGGGCTACCGGATGCGCGGCGAGAGCCGGGTGGGGCCCTCGACCCGTCTCGAGGTGGTCACCCAGGGCGTGCTGACCCGCATGCTCCAGGACGACCCGATGCTCGAGGGCGTGGCCGGGGTGATCTTCGACGAGTTCCACGAGCGCAGCCTGGAGGCCGACCTCGGCCTGGCCCTGACCCTCGATGCCCAGCAGGGCCTGCGCGACGACCTGCGCCTGCTGGTGATGTCGGCCACCCTGGACGTCGAGGCCCTGCTGGGGGTGCTGGGCGAGGCCACGCCGGTGATCGACTGCCCCGGGCGCCACTTTCCCGTCGAGACCCGTCACCGCCCGCTGCGGCCCCGCGAGGACGCTGTCCGCCAGCAGGCCGCGGCGGTGCTCGAGGCGCTGGACGAGGACGCGACGGGCGACGCCCTGGTCATCCTGCCCGGGGTGGCCGAGATACGCCGCCTGGCCCGCGAACTGGCGGGTCGGGCCCCCGGGCTCGCCGTCATGGAGCTGCACGGCCGCCTGCCGCTGGACGCCCAGCGGCGCGCCCTGCGACCGGACCCCGAGGGTAGGCGTCGGGTGGTGCTGGCCACGGCCATCGCTGAGTCGAGCGTGACCGTGGACGGCGTACGACTGGTGATCGACGCGGGGCAGGAGCGGGTGCCGGTCTTCCAGCCCCGCACCGGGCTGACCCGTCTGGAGACCCGGCGCGTCAACCGGGCCAGCGCCGACCAGCGACGCGGCCGTGCCGGCCGCCAGGGGCCGGGACGCTGCGTCCGCCTGTGGGCCGAGGAACAGCCGCTGGTGCCCCACGGCGAGCCGGAGATCCGCCAGGCGGACCTGGCGCCGCTCGCCTTCGAGCTGGCCCGCTGGGGGATCAGCGACCCGGGTGAGCTGTCCTGGGTGACGCCGCCGCCCGCCGGGGCCCTGGCGGCCGGGCGGGAACTACTGATCCGGCTCGGCGTGCTGGATGCGGCCTTCCATCTCACCGCCTTGGGCCGCGCCTGCGTGCGCTGGCCGACCCATCCCCGCCTCGCCGTGATGCTGGAGCGGTCCGCCGAGCTCGAGGCCCGGCCGCTGGCCTGCGCGCTGGTGGCCGCCCTTGAGGGACGCGACCTCGATCAGGAGCGGGACCTGGAGCGGGCCCTGGCCGCGCGGCTGGCCGCCCCGCGGGAGCATCGCCAGTGGCATCAGGAGGTACGGCGCCTGGCCCGGGTCGCCGGTGGCGGCCTGGACAAGGGGGGGCTGGACGTGAGGAGCCTGGCCCCGCTGGGCGAGCTGCTGGCCCTGGCCTACCCGGAGCGCATCGGGCAGCGCCTCGAGCCCGGCCGCTTCCGCCTGGCGGGCAGGACCCTCGCCACGCTGCCCGAGTCCCATCCCCTGGCCCATGCCTCCCTGCTGGTGGCCGCCGAGCTCGACGGCGAGGCGAGCGGTGCCCGCATCTTCCGCGCCGTGGCGCTCGCCCCGTCGCGCCTGGAGGCGCTCTACCCGGAGGCCCGTGAGTGGCGCGCCAGCCTCGAGTGGTCCGACGCCCAGGGCCGTATGATCGGCGAGCAGGTGAGGGGGCTCGGCGCCGTGGTGCTCGAGCGCCGGCCGCTTCGCCAACTGCCGCCGGAGGCGGTGCGCGAGGCGCTGCTGGCGGCCCTGCGACGGCGAGAACGGCTGCCCTTCGACGACGAGGCCGAGCAGCTGCGCGGTCGGGTGGCGCTGCTGCGCCGCGAGTTGGGCGAGACGTGGCCGGACTGGTCGACGTCGGCCCTGCTCGAGGACCTGGAGCAGTGGCTTTCGCCCTACCTCGACGGCGTCAGCCGCCTCGAGGCGGTGGAGAAGCTGCCGCTGGCGCGCATCCTGCTGGACTCGCTGGACTGGCCGCTTCGCGCGCGCCTCGACGAGCTGGCACCGACGCGCCTGGCGGTCCCCAGCGGCGCGCACCCTCGGCTGGACTATACGCCGTGCCTGTCGGGCAAGCTGCCGGTGCTGGCGGTCAAGCTGCAGGAGTGTTTCGGCTGGCAGGCGTCGCCGCGCGTGGCCGAGGGGCGGGTGCCGGTGCTGCTGCACCTGCTCTCGCCGGCGCGGCGCCCGCTGCAGGTCACCGCCGACCTCGAGAGCTTCTGGGCCAACGGCTACCCGGAGGTGCGCCGCGAGATGCGCGGCCGCTATCCCAAGCACCCCTGGCCGGAGGATCCCCTCTCCGCCGAGGCGACCGCCCGCACCAAGCGACGGGGCTGAGTACCGTGCTCAGCGTGCCTCGGCGCGCTCCCGCGGGTCCTCACCGGCGTCTTCGGTTGCGCCCTGCTCGCCGTGGAAGCGGCGCAGCACTCCCTTCTCCAGCTCCACCGCCAGGAAGATCGCCACGCCGACGACCAGGATCGCCAGCCAGTGGCCGGGCGCCAGGGCGGTGCTGCCGAACACCAGCTGCATGACGGGCAGGTAGGTCCAGGCGAGCTGCAGGGCGACGACCAGGGCAATGGCGATCCACACCGGGCGGCTGCCGAACAGGCCCGTGAGGGAGAGGCTGCTGCGGCGCAGGTAGCGGCTGTTGATCAGGTAGGCCGCGCAGCCGGTGACCAGCATGTTGACCGCGCCGGAGCGTGCCAGCGCGAGGCTGCCTCCCTGGCCGTCGAGGAGCCACGAGAAGATCCCGTACACTCCGAGCAGCAGCAGCACCGAGACGAACACCACCCGCCACAGCAGGAAGAGGTCGAGCAGCGGGGCGGCGGGGTCCCGGGGGGCGCGGCGCATCAGGTCCCGCTCGCCGGCCTCGAAGGCCAGTGCCAGGCCGAGGGTCACCGCCACCACCATGTTGACCCACAGCGCCTGCAGCGGGGTGACCGGCAGCAGGCCACCGGCCAGCACGGCGATCATGATGGCGAGGCCCTGGGCGCCGTTGGTGGGCAGCAGGAAGGTGATGGTCTTGCGGATGTTGTCGTAGACCTTTCGTCCCTCGCGGATGGCACGGACGATGGTAGCGAAGTTGTCGTCGGCCAGCACCATCTCGGCGGCCTCCTTGGCGGCCTCGGTGCCCTGGATGCCCATGGCCACGCCCACGTCGGCGCGCTTCAGCGCCGGGCCGTCGTTGACCCCGTCGCCGGTCATGGCACAGACGCCGCCCCGCGCCTGCATGGCGGTGACCAGGCGCAGCTTGTGCTCCGGGGCGGCGCGGGCGTAGACGTCCACGTCGAGGATGACGTCCTCCAGCTCGGCGTCGGACATGGCCTCGATCTCGCGTCCGGTGATCGCCCGCCCGGTCTGGGCGAAGCCCAGCTGCACCGCGATGGCCCGGGCGGTGACGGCATGGTCACCGGTCACCATCACCGGCCGGATGCCCGCCGCGAGGCAATCCTTCACCGCCGCGATGGCCTCGTCCCGGGGCGGGTCGAGCAGGCCCACCAGGCCCAGCAGTACCAGGCCATCCTCGGCATGCTCGTCGACCAGGTCGGTGATGCCCTCGGCGCGCTTCTCGGCCAGGGCCAGCACTCGCAGGCCGCGTTCGGAGAGGGCATGGATGCGCGCCTCCCACTCGCCGTGATCTAACTCGGTCTCGCCCGCGTCGGTGCGAACCCGATGGCACATCTCCAGCAGCCGGTCCGGTGCGCCCTTGACCAGCAGGTACGGCTCGCCGTCCATCTCGTGGAGGGTGGCCATGTACCGGCGCTCGGACTCGAAGGGGATGGCGTCCTGGCGATCGTGGTCGCCGCGCAGCTCCCCGGCCGCGAGGCCGGCCTTGGCGGCGGCCACCACCAGGGCACCCTCGGTGGGGTCGCCGTGAATGTGCCAACGGCCCTCGTCCCGGGCGAGTTCGGCGTTGTTGCACAGCACGCCGACCTTCAGGAAGTGTCGCAGGGCATGGTGAGCATCGAGGTCAAGGGGCTCGTCGAGCGGCTCGCCGTCGCGCACCTCGTGGAACGTCCCCTCGGGGGTGAAGCCCGTGCCCTCGATCCGGATCTCGCCGTCGGGCAGGCAGACCGCGCGGGCGGTCATCTCGTTACGGGTCAGGGTGCCGGTCTTGTCGGAGAAGATGGTGGAGATCGAGCCCAGGGTCTCCACCGCCGGTAGTCGACGGATGATGGCGTTCTGGCGTGCCATGGCCTGCACCCCCAGGGCCAGGCCGATGGTGACGATGGCCGGCATGCCCTCGGGGATGGCGGCCACCGCCAGCCCCACCGCCGCCATGAACATCCCGACGAGGGGCTCGCCGTGGACCAGGATCCCGAAGGCCGCGGTGAGCACCGCCGTGACCATGATGATCAGCGCCAGGACC
The DNA here is from genome assembly GCF_001886615.1 of Halomonas aestuarii. NCBI lineage: Bacteria > Pseudomonadati > Pseudomonadota > Gammaproteobacteria > Oceanospirillales > Halomonadaceae > Halomonas > Halomonas aestuarii. The sequence continues at coordinate 3,523,394 of NZ_CP018139.1, read as the reverse complement.
CGACCGGCGCGGTCGAGCTGGCGCAGCAGGGGCGTCCTGAGCGTCTCGACCCCGCGCAGCAGCTCGGAGATGCGGCCGATCTCGGTGGTCTCGCCGGTCTCCACCACCAGGCCCCGGGCGTTGCCCTGGACCACGATGGTACCGGCGTAGGCCATGCAGGAACGCTCGGCGAGGTCGGTGTCCTCGGCCACGGCGTCGACTCCCTTGTCCACGGGTATCGACTCCCCGGTCAGCGCCGCCTCTTCGGCGCGCAGCCGCCCCGCCTCGAGCAGGCGCAGGTCGGCGGGCACCCGATCGCCGCTCTCCACCAGCACGATGTCGCCGGGCACCAGCTGCTCGGCCGGGATCTCGGAGCGCCGTCCGTCGCGCACTACCTGGGCCCGCGGTGACAGCATGTCGCGGATGCTGTCGAGCGCCTGCTCGGCCTTGCCCTCCTGGATGAAACCGATCAGTGCGATGATCAGGACCACGCCGAAGATAGCGATGGCGTCCAGCAGATGACCCAGGCCGAGGCTTGCTGCGGCGGCGACCAGCAGGATCACCATCAGGATGTTGTTGAACTGAGCGAGCAGTCGCTTCCAGGCCGGCCGGCCCTGAACCTGCTGCAGCTGGTTCGGGCCGTGGCGCGCCAGGCGGGCCCGGGCGTCCTCCGCCTCGAGCCCGCCCGGGGTGCTCTCGCGCCTGGCCAGCGCCTCCTCGGGCGACAGGGCATGCCAGGGGCGGTCGTTTTCGGCAACTTGCTGGGGCATTCCGTACCTCCGTGCATCGAGGGTGTCTGCGTCCCGCTTGTCCCTCTGCCTAGGTGTACCACACCGCATGCTGCGGCGCAGTAATCGAGGGCAGGGCGGTTCTCGACCGACACTGCGGTGACGGGTCCTTGATGCCATCGACCCTTGCGCGGGGGAGTGTCGGGACCCGGGGTCGGAGCGAGGCCCGCCGGATGGCACAATGGCGCCATTCCCTTCAGGAGAGCCGTGATGACAACCCCCCAGGCGTGCCCCTGCGGCAGCGGCAGGCCCCTGGCCGACTGCTGTGGCCGCTATCACCGTGGCGAACCGGCGCCCTCGCCGGAGGCGCTGATGCGCTCGCGCTACAGCGCCTTCGCCCTGAACCTCACCGACTACCTGCGCGAGACCTGGCACTCCACGACCCGGCCGGCGAGCCTGCCGCCGGACGACGCCACCCGCTGGCGTCGCCTGGAGATCCTCGAGCATGAGGAGCAGGGCGACACCGGGCGGGTGCGGTTTCGCGCCACCTTCCTCGATGGGCGCCGCTGGGGAGTGCTGGAGGAGGCCTCGCGTTTCATGTGCGAGGAGGGGCGCTGGTACTATCTCGACGGCACCCCCTCGGTGAGCCGGCTCAAGCCCGGCCGGAACGCCCCCTGTCCCTGCGGCAGCGGGCGCAAGCTCAAGGGCTGCTGCGGCGCCGGGTAGCGCCGGCTGGCCGCCGGGAAGGGGAGCCCTTACACTGCCCGGTCCGGCGGCCTTGTGCGCATGACCCGCCCTTGTTTCCTCCTTCCACCCCGGTAGCGATCCCATGGCCCAGACACGCTCGAAACGCATCAACAAGTACATTCGCGAGAGCGGGATGTGCTCCCGACGGGATGCGGACCGCTACATCGAGCAGGGCAACGTTTTCATCGACGGGCGGCGTGCCACCCCCGGCGACCAGGTCCTGCCGGGCAGCGTGGTCAAGGTCAACGGCCAGGTGGTCGAACCCCTGGAGGAAGAGGACCTGGTGTTCATCGCGCTCAACAAGCCGGTCGGCATCGTCAGCACCACGGAGTCCAGCGAGAAGTCCAACATCGTCGACTTCATCAAGCACGGGGCCCGCATCTTTCCCATCGGCCGGCTGGACAAGGATTCCCAGGGGCTGATCTTCCTGACCAACAACGGCGACCTGGTCAACCGGATCCTCCGGGCGAGCAACCACCACGAGAAGGAGTACCGGGTCACCGTCAACAAGCCGATCACCGACGAGTTCATCGCCGGGATGGGCGGCGGCGTGCGGATCCTGGGGGAAACCACCAAGCCATGCCCCGTGGTGAGGGAGTCGCGGTTCGTGTTCAACATCACCCTGGTGCAGGGCCTGAACCGACAGATCCGTCGCATGTGCGAGGTGTTCGGCTACGAGGTGGTCAAGCTCGAGCGCATTCGCATCATGAACGTGTCGCTGAAGGGGCTGGGCCTGGGCGACTGGCGCGACCTGACGGAAGACGAGGTGGCGACGATCATGGCCCGGACCGAGCACTCCACCTCCGAGGCGCAGGAGAGCGCGCGCCCGGGAAGCGGATCAAAGAAGGCCGGGGCGAGCAAGGCCGCTGCCAGGAAGCCCGGCGGAACCAAGCCCGGTGGAACCAAGCCCGGTGGCAGGAAGGCCGGCAAGGCCGCTCCCGGCAAGCGCGGCGCCCCCGCCAAGGGGAGTGGCGCCGGGAAGCCCGCCCGCCAGGCGAACGGCGGAAAGCCGGCGCCGGCAGGCCGCAAGCCCAAGTCCAAGGCGTCGGGCGCCAAGTCCTCTCCCTCGACGAGCCGGCGCCAGAAGCCCGGCAACGCGGCGCGCAAGGCCAGGGGCAGGAAGTAGCCCCTTGAGTAGCCATCCCCCCCTGATCGGAGGCGCACCATGAACGACCCACGGCTCCAGAGCCCTGCCGCGGCGCACAATCGCCGGCCGATCCTGGACGTGCTCAGGACGGTGCTGCCACGCGATGCCCGGGTGCTGGAGATCGCCAGCGGCAGCGGCGAGCATGCCGTCAGCTTTGCCGGGGTGATGCCCGGCTGGTCGTGGCAGCCCAGCGACCCGAACCCCCGGGCGCGCCGCTCCATCGAGGCATGGCGCGAGCATGCCGGCCTTGCCAACCTGCACCCTCCCCTGGCGGTGGACGTGACTTCGCTCTGTCCGGCCGGGCCCCATGACGCCATCGTGGCGATCAACCTGCTGCATATCTCGCCCTGGGAGGTCACCGAGGCCCTGCTACGCTGTGCCGGACGTCGACTGACGACCGGCGGGGTGCTCTTTCTCTATGGCCCCTTCACGCGTGAAGGGCGCCATACGGCGCCCAGCAATGCGGCCTTCGATGCCGACCTGAGGCATCGCGATCCCCGCTTCGGCCTCAGGGACCTGGGCACGGTCACAGAGGAGGCCGCCCGGTGCGGCATCGTCCTCGAACGGGTGGTGGAGATGCCCGCCAACAACCTCAGCGTGGTCTTTCGCCGACCCTAGCACCGGCCCTGGCGCCGACGCGCGTCACTCGCCCGACTCCGGGATCTCGCCCGGCACCTGGTACTGCACGCCCTCGGCCTGGCGCTCCTCCCGGGTCTTCGTCTCGTCCTCGGCGGGTACGCCCCACACGGTTTCCCGGCGACCGTCCTCCCAGGTGTAGGTGGTGCAGCCGGCCAGCAGGCTCATGGCGAGTGCGCCGGCGACGAGTGACAGCGATCGAGTCATCGAAGGTTCCTTTCGTGAGGCGACCTAGCCGGAGAGGCCCAGCAGGATCGGGACATAGACCACCAGCAGCAGCACCGAGACCAGCCCCAGCAGGTAGGGAAGGATGGCGCGGGTGATGCGCTCCAGCGGCAGTTGCGTGACCGAGGAAGCCACATAGAGGTTGATCGCCACCGGTGGCGTGATCATGCCGATCGCGAGCCCCACCACGATGATCAGGCCGAAGTGGATCGGGTCGATGCCCAGCTGCGTGACCAGCGGCAGCAGCACCGGGGTGAGGATGATCAGGGCGCTGGCCGTCTCGATGAACACCCCGGTGAGCAGGATGACCGCCACGACCAGCAGCATGATCACGTAGGGATCGGTGGAGAGGGAGAGCACCGCCTGGGCGATGGCGCCGGGCACCTGCCAGCTGGAGAGCGTCCAGCTGAGCACTGCCGAGGTGGCGATCACCAGCATGATCACCGAGGTGGTGATCGCCGAGCGGATCAGTATGCGATAGACGTCGCCCAGGCTCAGGTCTCGGTAGACGAACAGCGACACCAGCAGCGCGTAGTTGACCGCCACCACCGCGGCCTCGCTGGGCGTGAAGATGCCGGAAAAGATGCCGCCGAGGATGATCACCGGCGTCGCGAGCCCCCAGCTGGCGCTCTTCAGGGTGCGCCAGATGGTCGCCGCCGAGAAGGCCGTGCCGCGCGGATAGTTGCGCCGGTAAGCCTGGACGATGGCAATGGTCGCGAGGCCCATCCCCATGGCGAGCCCGGGCAGGAAACCGCTGAGGAACAGCTGGGAGACCGACTGCTGGGCGATCACCGCATAGATGATCATCGGCACCGAGGGCGGGATCACCACCCCGATGGTGCCGCTGGCGGCGATCAGGCTGGCCGCCGAGGCAGGCTCGTAGCCCTTCTTGCGCAGCTCCGGGACCAGGGTAGAACCCACGGCGGCGGTGGTCGCGGCCCCGGAGCCGGAGATGGCGGCGAAGAACATTCCCGCCAGGACCGAGACGATGGAGAGCCCGCCCTTCAGGAAGCCGAACAGCGCATCGGCGAAGTCGACCAGCTTCTCGCTGACCTTGCCCTGGGCCATCAGGTCGCCGGCGAGGATGAACATCGGCACGGCCACCAGGGCGAAGGAGTTGATGCCCTGGAACATCTGCTGGGTGACCACCATCAGCGGCACGCCTTCGGCCTGGAGGGCCAGCAGGGTGCTCGCCCCGATGGCCAGGGCGACCGGCACGCCGAGCAGCATGAAGACGAAGAACAGCACGAAGAGCAGGGCGGTCATGCCGGAGGCTCCTCCGGGGAAGGTTGGTCGGGTTCACCGTCGTTGGACCCCCGGACGATCAGGCCGACCAGGTCGACGAAGGCGTACCAGGCCATCAGGGCCGAGCAGAGCGGGATCACGGCATAGACCCAGGTCATGGAGAGGCGCAGCGATGCGGACTTCTGGAAGCTCTGCACCTGCATGTAGCGGTAGCCGATCACCATCAGGGCGATCATGAAGCCCAGGGCCACGAGTACCGCGGCGATGCGCGCGACGCGCTGCAGCGGGTCGGGCAGGGCATCCACCACGAAGGTCACGGCGATATGGCGGCCACGCTGGAAGGCCAGCGTGGCGCCGAGGAAGGTGATCCAGACCAGCAGGAAGCGTGCCACTTCCTCGGTCCAGCCCACCGCCTCGAAGAACACGCGCGAGACGATCTGCAGCGTGATCACGCCGATTAACGCCGCCATGCCCGCGAAGACCACGGGGCGAAGGGCGGCGTCGATGGCATGCTCGATGCGTTGCAGGGTCGTCAGCGCGGCAACCGGCAGACGAGTCACTTACTTCAGCGCCTCCTGGATGCGCGGCAGGTAGTCGCCGAACTGCTCGCCGTACTTCTCGTAGACCGGGGCCACGGCCTCCTGGAAGGCCGCAATGTCCGGCTCCTCGACGATCTCCATGCCGGCCTCGCGCAGCGCGGCCATCTGTTCGGCGGCCATCTCGGCGTTGACGCGCCGCTCGTGCTCGGCGGCCTCCTGGGCGGCGTCGACCAGCACGGTCTGGGCGGCCTCGGGGAGCTGGCCCCAGGCCGGCATGCCCATCACGAAGATCGCCGGCGCATAGGTGTGCCGCGACAGGGTCATGTAGTCCTGGGTCTCATAGAGCTTGAAGGAGTGAATGACGTTGACCGGGTTCTCCTGACCGTCGATGGTGCCCTGCTGCATGGCGGTCAGCGCCTCGGTCCAGGCCATCGGGATGGCGTTGGCGCCCAGCTCACGGAAGGTGTCGACGTAGACCGGGTTCTCCATGACGCGGATGCGCAGTCCCTCGAGATCCTCGGGCGTGGTCACGGGGCGCTCGCTGTTGGTCAGGTTGCGGAAGCCGCGCTCCGCGTAGGCCAGGCCCTTGAGGTTGACCTCGGAGAGCCTGTCCAGGAGCTCCTGGCCGATCGGGCCGTCCAGCACCTCGTAGGCCGCCTCGGGGGAGGGGAAGAGGAAGGGCAGTTCGAACACCGCCATCTCCTCGAGGAAGTTGGCCACCGGCCCGTTGGTGATCACGCCCATGTCGACGGTGCCGATCTGCATGCCCTCCAGCAGGGTGCGCTCGTCCCCCAGGGATGCATTGGGATAGAGCTCGATGTTCACCTTGCCGTCGGTGCGTTCCTCCACCAGGTCCTCGAACTTCTCGGCGGCGATGTGGAAGCCGTCCTTCTCGTTCACCACATGGGCCAGGCGCAGGGTGACCGGGTCCATGTCGGAGAAGTCGGCGGCCTGGGCCCCGGAGACCAGGGCGAGGGAAATGCCGAGTGCCAGCGTGCTGCGTGCAAAACCTTGCATTATCGTTTTTCCTTTTGAGAGTCAATTGCTTGGTGAGCATGCCCGAGGCCAGTGCCGGGGGTCAACTTGGCCACTCGCCGGCTCACAGCAGCCGGTACATCACATGGGCATCCAACGGGCCCAGCTCGGGATGGCGGAAGGCGCGAGGGAGGGTGCCGACGATCTCGAAGCCGTGGTTCTGCCACAGCCGGATGGCGGTCTCGTTGCTGGCCACCACCAGGTTGTACTGCATGGCCACGAAGCCCAGCTGCCGGGCCAGGGTCAGGGAGTCCTCGCACATCTCGCCGGCGACGCCCTGACCCCGCGCGTCCTCGGCCACCAGGTAGCCACAGTTGCAGACATGATCGCCGGGCCCCGGCTGGTTGGCCTTGAGGGTGTAGGACCCGGTGAGGCGGCCCCCATCGTCCACGGCCACGCGCACCGCACGGGGCAGCTCGACCCACAGGCGGTGGGCATCCTGTTCGCTGATGTCGCGTGGCACGGCGTAGGTCTCGCCGGCGCGGAAGACCGGTTCGAGAATGGCCCACAGGGAGGGCCAGTCCTCGGGCTGGTAGGGGCGGAGTCGGATCATTCGGGGGCTCCTTGCCGGGCGGGTATCAGGTGGCCTGCTGTTCTCGCAGCCAGGCGATCTCATCGGCCCAGATCGAGGGGTCGATGGTCTCGAGGATCATGGGGATCCCGTTGATACGCGTGTCGCGCATCAGGGTGGTGAAGGCGTCCAGGCCGATGTTGCCCTGGCCCAGGCTGTGATGGCGGTCCACCCGGCTGCCGAACTCGCTCTTGGCGTCGTTTAGGTGCATGCCGCGCAGGTAGCGGAATCCCACCACGCGGTCGAACTCGTCCAGGGTGGTCGTGCAGGCCTCGGCGGTGCGCAGGTCGTAGCCGGCGGCGAAGGCGTGGCAGGTGTCGAGGCACACCCCGACGCGGCTCTTGTCGTCCACCTGGTCGATGATCTCGGCCAGGTGCTCGAACCGCCAGCCCAGGTTGCTGCCCTGGCCCGCGGTGTTCTCGATCACGGCGGTGACGCCGGCGGTCTCGGCGAGTGCGCCGTTGATCGATTCGGCGATGCGGGCGAGGCAGTCGCCCTCGCTGATCTTCCTGAGGTGGCTGCCGGGGTGGAAGTTGAGCAGCGACAGCCCGAGCAACTCGCAGCGGCGACACTCCTCCAGGAAGGCGGTGCGTGACTTCGTGAGGCCCTCGGCCTCGGGGTGGCCGAGGTTGATCAGGTAGCTGTCGTGGGGAAGGATCTGGCCGGGGCCGAAGCCGTGCTCGGTGCAGGCGGCGCGGAAGGCCTCGATGGTCGCCTCGTCGAGCGGTTTCGCCCGCCACTGGCGCTGGTTCTTGGTGAACAGGGCGAAGGCATCGGCGCCGATCTCCACGGCGCGTTTGACCGCCTGGTCGACACCGCCCGCCGCGCTGACATGGGCGCCGAGGTAGTTCATGGAATCCCCTTGCCGGATAGATCAGTGATTCGTGATGAGGGGGATTCTACCTCAGTGCGCCCTGGCCGTGGGCGTGAGGATCGCTCACGGCCGGATCAACTTGTGGGGATGCGCTTCAGGATCGCCGGGTCTACTTCGGGTCCTCTGAGGACTGAGGCGTGCCGTCCTTGTGGTGAATGATCAGCACGGTCTGCTGGTTGAAGCTGACCCGCCGGCCGAAGGCCTTGGCCTCCTTCTTGGTGGCGAAATGCCGGCTGGCCCTGGCGGCGCCGCTCTTCCTGACGCTCCAGCCGCCCTTGTCGTTGGGCATCACGTGATGGGTCGATGGGTGCATGGCGTTCGTCCCTCCGTTGCGGTGGGCGCTGCCGGGTCTGGCCCATCCTTCAGTATAGCGGCCGTCGCATCGGCCGGGGCTGAAAGGGGGCGTCAGACGAACTCGGGATCGTCCGTCCTCACGGTGGTCGCCTCCTCCTCCCCGGGGACCGTCACGGCGAACTCGCCACCGCCGAGGTGAGTGACCGCGTGGCCCTCTCGGGTGCGGAAGGAGGGCAGGCCGCTGCGGGTGGCGCCGGCGTGCTGCAGATCGGAGAGGTCGCGGACGCTGACGAACACGTCGATGAAGTACTCGTTGCCCGCCTCGTCGAAGGCCAGGATGGTGCGTTCATGTGCTGACACGGTAAGAACCTCGCAGTGGTTTATCTGGCTTCAGTCTAGGCGGCGAGGCACCGGTGGCGCGAGGGTCACCGCCCAGGGAGACCGCCTCGCCCGGCCTGATCGACGGGGGGTGTGATGGCACGAGGATCAGCGAGTATCCTCGGGGGCGTGGACACGCATCCCCCCGCCGCGCCTCGTTGTGCTTCGCGGCGGGGCCGACAGGAGGCATGACTTGCGCCTGGACTATCACGGGCTGCTGCCCGAAGCCGTGGGCTTCCTGCTGCTGCCGCGTTTCTCGATGATGGCCTTCTTCTCGGCCGTGGAGCCGCTGCGCATCGCCAACCGGATCGCGGCGCGGCCGCTGTTCGACTGGCAGCTGATCAGCGAGGACGGCGCGCCGGTCACGGCCTCCAACGGCATGACCCTGCTGGCCGACCGTGCCATCGGCGAGGTGCATCATCTGCCGTCGCTGGCGGTGTGCAGCGGCTTCGGCCCCGAGGACACCCTGAGCCGTCCCCTGATGGCCTGGTTGCACCGGCTGGACCAGGCCGGCTGCGTGCTGGGCGGACTCGATACCGGCGGGTTCCTGCTGGCCGAGGCGGGCCTGCTGGCGGGGGAGCGGGTCACCCTGCATTGGGAAAGCCTGCCCGCCTTCCAGGAGCGCTTCCCGGCCATCGAGACCTCCGACGAACTCTTCGAGCTGGGGGAGCGGCGCTTCTCCTGTGCCGGCGGCACGGCCGCCATGGACATGGCGCTGGCGGTGATCGCCCGTCGTCACGGGACGCGACTGGCCATCGATGTCTCGGAGCAGCTGATCCACGAGCGGATTCGCACCCGGGGTGACCAGCAGCGCATGACCCTGGCGAGGCGGCTGGGCGTGCATCATCGCCGCCTGGTGGAAGCGGTCGCCCTGATGGAACGCCACCAGGAGACGCCCCTGCCGCTCGCCGAGGTGGCCCGGCGCAGCGGGGTCTCCCTGCGTCAGCTCCAGCGCCTCTTCGAGCGGCACCTCGGCAGCTCCCCGCGGGCGTGGTATCTGACGCTGCGCCTCGAGCGGGCCTGGCGGCTGCTCGCGGAGACGGAGCGGGACATCCTCTCGGTGGGGCTGGCCTGCGGGTTCACGTCCGGTTCCAGCTTCGCCCGCGCCTTCAAGGCCCGCTACGGGATGTCGCCGAGGATGGCCCGACACCATACGCTTCCTCGGGCCGACGACGGGCCAGGGGCGGCAGGCGCCGACGACGGCCTCCCGGACGGGAGGGCGCGTCCTCAGGAATGACCCAGCGCCTCTGCATGGCGCCGGCACCAGCCCTGGTATTCCGAGTCGGGAAGGGCGGGCGTGTAGAGGAACCCCTGGGCCAGGTCACAGCCCAGCTGGCGCAGGATATCGGCCTGCTCGCGGGTTTCCACGCCCTCCGCCGTCACTTCCAGGCCCAGGGCGTGGCCGACATCGATCATGCAGGCCATCAACCTGCGCGCTGGCTCATTGCCCTCCAGCTGAGTCACGAAGGCCCGATCGATCTTGAGGCCCGTCAGCGGCAGGTGCTGCAGGTACTCGAACGAGGCGTAGCCGGTCCCGAAGTCATCGAGACTCACGCCGATACCGAGATCGCGAATGCGCTGGATCGCGCTGCGCGCCTCCTCCAGGTCACCGATCAGGGCGTGTTCGGTGATCTCCACCTCGAGGCGGTCGGGTCGCACGCCATTCTGCTCGATCAGCTGCCGCAGAAGGTCATGTATCTGCTCGTCGTGAAGGTTATGCACCGACAGGTTGATGGCAATCGTATCCTCGCTCCCGGTGTGCAGGGAAAAGGCGCCGGCGGCCTGCACCACGAAGTAGGAGATCGGGCCAATCAGCGACGTCTGTTCCACCTTGGGCATGAATGCGCCGGGCGGTATCAGGCTGTCGCCATCTCCGCGCCATCGGATCAGGCCCTCGCAGCCCGTCACCCGGCCATCCGCCAGACAGATCTTGGGCTGGTAATGCAGCTCGAACTCCCTGGCGGCCAAACCGTCACGTACCCGGGCGATCAGTTTGAGCGACGCCAGGGTGGATTGATCGAAGGTGGGGCTGAAATGGGCATGGTCACGCCGCTGCCGGACGGCCGCCATGAGGGCCGTGCGTGCCTGTCGAAGCAGCTCCGTGGCGGTCTTGCTGTTGCCTTCCGAGATGGCAGTGCCCATGGCCAGTTGCACACGCACAGGCACCTGATGGATCAGCACGCTCTCTTCGCCGACCTCGACCAGTCGGCGGGTGATGGCGTCGAGATCCTTCCGCTCGATATCGGTCACGACCAGGGCCAGTTCATCCGGGCCGAGACGGTAGAGGCTGCTTCCCTTGCGCACCGACCGAGCGAGCCGCTGACTCATCTCGACGACCAGTTCATCGGCCGCTCTCAGGCCCAGGGCCTCGATGACGTCCGCCATGTCGGTGACCTTCACCTGGATCACCGCGGTCGTACCGGTGGCCCGAGACGACGATGACAGGCACTGTTCCAGATCCTCATCGAGCGCCACCTGATTGGCCAGGCCCGACAGATGGTCGGTGCGGGCGATGCTCCTGTGGGTGGCGAAGGAACGGCGCCGCAGATGGAACAGCCAGCCGGCGAGTCCCCCCAGCAGCAGATAGAAGGCGATTCTCAGCCAGTAGTTGTAGGTGGTTTGCACGCTTCCCAGGGCCGCGTCCTGGGGCATGTACGCCATCAGGATGCCTGCCGCGAGGGCCGTGACCAGGGCCCCCGGCAAGGCATACCAGGAGGCGGCGATCAATACCGGGATCAGCATGATGTAGGGATACGCGTAGGCGGTTCCTCCCGTGGCAAGGACGGTCCAGGCGCTAAGGCCCAGCAGGAGGGCAATCAGGGCCCATCGAATGGGATGGCTGCACTGCGAGAGACAGCGAACGGCACGTGTCGGCCAGGAGTCGTTCCCTTGGGCACTGGTGGGAAGCATCTTGTTATTCCTGTGGAAAAGTACCTCACGAACAACTTAGATCCGTTCGTCCTAACATACGACCCTATTCCTGCGATTTTTTCACCGCTTTTCTAACCCTCCTTCGGCATTGCATCCATCCGGTGATGCCAGCCTCGACGCCGCCTCGGGGCGAGCTTCTCAACCGTCGCAAGCACGGTGATCTCTACTGGGAGAGTGAGGTGCTCGCTGGCTCCTCTGCGGTTCTCCATCCAATCAGCTCGCCCTGGCGCTTCCCCCCCGTCACGCAGCGCAACTCGTCCTGCTGCTTGAGGATATGGCTAGCAGAGCAGCAGGCGGCCACCCGGCATGGTCAACGCTGCGCTGCGGCTGGTGCGTTTGTACAGGGATTCGCGGGCGATGCCCGCCTGTCTGGAACTCTGGAGGTCGGTGCATTGTCGCAGGGGGCGTCGTGGTACCCCGAGGACGATGGGGTTGCGGCCTATCCAACTTTTGGACAGGTTGTGTATAGCATTCGTATAGGATTGCGGATGCATGAAAAAGCCATTCATGGAATGAGAGGTTCATCATGACGCGCAACGTGATCCTTGCCTCAGCCCTGACGCTGCTGCTGATGATGTCGGGCGCCGCCCTGGCCGAGGATCACAACGAGGACATGGCCGACCCGACCGGCGTTGACTCCGCGAACGAGGTCAGCGAGATGGCATCCCCCGATGACGCTCTCCTGAGAGACGGGGCCGTGGTCGAGGATGGCGGTGTCGACAGCGCCAATGAGGTGGATGTCGAAAGCCCGGACGATGCGTCCCTGGACGAGGGCGAGGTCGCACCGGACAGCGGCGTGGATGCCGCCAGTCAGGAATAACCTTCACCGGTCGTGAGGTGGATCGAGACCCCGGCAGCGCCGGGGTCTTTTCGTTGCCTGTCGCCGGGCTTGCCCGTTCAGCCGTCGCCCGCCACGTAGTCGAAGGATTCCAGGGCGGCGTTGCCGGTGACGATCGCCTCCAGCTCGTCGCAGAAGGCGGTGAAGGCATCGCTGGCGTGGCCCGGGGTGCGATGAAGTTCGATCTCGACATGCCCCAGGGGAGGGAGGCCCTCGTCGTCGCCAACGATGCGGCAGCCGTCGGGGACGCTGCGCGGTGTCTTGACCGTGGCCGCCAGGCCCGCCTGCACCGGCAGGTTGATGCCGGTGGGCGACTGGCTGGAGTAGCGGACGTCCCAGCGCCACTCCGACGTGCCGAGCGCCGCGAAGGCATGGGCCCGGAAGATGCAACCCTCCGGGTTGAGGGCCAGCGGCAGGGTCTCCCAGTCGGCGAGGGAAGCGCCCTCGGCTACCACCCACACCATGGGCTCTCGCCCCAGCAGCTGCCCGGTCTGGGTCGGGCCGTGGCGCACCACCAGGGCGGCGTCCAGCAGGCCCTCCTGGAAATCATGCACCAGCGAGCCGCTGATGCCGCACATCACCTCGAGGCGCACCTCGGGATGGAGGGCGGCGAAGCGCGGCAGCAGCTCCGGCAGGTAGGTGCTGGCCTGTTCCTCCGAGGTCCCCAGGCGGATCAGCTCGCCCTGGCGCTCCACCCCCATCACGCGGTGCGCCTCGTCCTGCAACTTGAGGATATGGCGGGCGTAGGGCAGCAGGCGGCCCCCCGGCGTGGTCAGCACCACGCTGCGGCTGGTGCGTTCGAACAGCGATTCGCCCATCTGGTCCTCGAGCCTCTTGATCTGCAGGCTGACCGCCGACTGGGTGCGATGCAGGATCTTGCCGGCGGCGCTGAAGCCCTCGCACTCGGCCACCGTGACAAAGGCGCGGAGCAGGTCGGTGTCCATGATCTATGAGCCCTTGCAATGCGTTGTATCTGAACCATTCATTTCTATTATCAAACTCCCCTCTCTACCCTGTCCATACGTCATTGATCAGGCAGGAGCAGAGACATGCACAGCACCCGCATTCAGGAAGACGATACCTCACTTCACGGTTTGATCGACCTGGAACGTTACCCGATCCACCACCTGGAGGGTGACCGCGGACGTGAACTGATCGCCGAGTGCCGGCAACAGCTCGGCCTGGACGGCTGCGTGGTGCTCAAGGGGTTCGTCCCCGACGAGGCCCTGGCGCGGCTGGAGCGCGAGACCGAACGGCTGTCGCCGCAGGCGCACTACAACCAGACCGAGACCAACCCCTACAACAGCGACGGTGACCCGAGCCTGCAGGCCTCGCACCCCAAGAACCGCTTCGACGATCGCACCAACGGCTTCGTCGCCGGCGACCGCATCGATGACGACACCATCATCCGCCAGGTCTATTCCCACACCGGGTTCCAGCAGTTCATCGCCAGCGTGGTGGGCATGGACGAGATCTACCAGTATGCCGATCCCCTGGCCGACCTGGTCGTCAACGTGCTGCGGGAGGGCTGCCAGCACCCCTGGCACTACGACACCAACGAGTTCATCGTCACCATGATGACTCGCCAGTCGCATGGCGGCGGGCGCTTCGAGTACGCTCCGGGCATCCGCAGCCCCAAGGGCGAGAACTTCGAGGAAGTCGAGCGGGTCATCGACGGTGACCGGTCGCGACTCAAGGCCCTCGACCTGCAGCCGGGCGACCTGCAGATCTTCTTCGGCCGCTACTCGCTGCACCGGGTGACCCCGGTGGAGGGCGACAAGGAGCGCCACACCGTGATCTTCGCCTATGCCAAGGAGCCGGGCTTCATCGGTCGCCCCGAGCGCGCCCGGCGCATCTTCGGGCGCATGGCCCCCGTGCACGAGCGCCTGCTCGAGGAAGGCATGGAGCGCAGCGACAGCCTGGCCGACTGAGGGCTGCGACGCCTCCACCCCGACATACCTCGAATTTCCCGCGAATCCACAGAGAACGTGACCATGAGCATCGTCGACTTCGAACGCCTGACCGACAACGAACCCGCTTCCATCCCGGTGGTGCCTTCTGCCCCGGTAGGTAATGGCGACAGCATCCCCACCGCCTTCGACCCGGTGCAGCTTCGCGCCGGGCGCCTTCAGCGCCTGCGGGCGATGATGGCCGAGCAGGGCTACGGCGCCGTGGTGCTGTTCGACCCCTACAACCAGCGCTACGCCACCGGCTCGCGCAACATGTTCGGCTACTTCCTGCGCAACTCCACCCGCTACATCTTCGTGCCGCTCGAGGGCCCGGTGATCCTCTTCGAGTACCCGGGCAGCGCCCACGTCTCCACCTGGCTCGAGACTATCGACGAGTCGCGCACCTCCAAGGTGGTTTGGTCGGCGGTCAACCAGCGCGACAACCTCTCCTCCGATCCCTTCGGCGTCGAGATCGCCGAGCTGATGGAGGAGCACGGCCGCGGTAACAAGAAGATCGGCCTGGACCGCTGCGCGCTGAACCTGGCCCGCTCGCTGGAGGCCCAGGGCCTCGAGGTCTTCGACTGCATGCAGGACACTCTGCACTGCCGGCGCATCAAGACCCCGGAGGAGATCGCCTGCCTGGCCCAGTCGATGGCCGGCTCAGAGGCAGCGGTGGCCGAGGTGGAGGCCGCCATCAAGCCGGGGATCACCGAGACCGAGCTGTTCGCCATCCTCTACGGCAACGTCATCCAGCAGGGCGGCGAGTTCATCGAGACGCGCCTGCTGTCGTCCGGGCCGCGCACCAACCCCTGGTTCAATGAGGCCAGCGACCGCGTGGTGCGTCCCGGCGAGCTGATCGCCCTCGACACCGATACCATCGGCTGCCACGGCTACTACTCCGACTTCTCGCGCACCTTCCACGTCGGGCCGGGCCGCCCCAGCGCCTACCAGCAGAGCCTCTACCAGATGGCTTACGACCAGGTGCATCACAACATGTCGATCCTCAAGCCCGGCATGAGCTACCGCGAGATCGCTGAAAACGCCTGGAAGATCCCCGAGCGCTTCCTGGACCGCCGCTACCCGTCGATCATCCACGGTGTCGGCATGCACGGCGAGACACCGCTGGTCGCCCACCACATGGACTTCGATCGCTTCTCCAAGGACGGCATCCTGGAGCCGGGCATGGTGGTCTCGGTGGAGAGCTACATCGGCGAGGTCGGCGCCGCCGACGGCGTCAAGCTCGAGGAGGAGGTGCTGGTGACCGAGACCGGCATCGAGAAGCTCTCCCGCTATCCCTTCGACGAGGCCCTGCTGGGCCGCCAGGTCTGACCGCGCGCGACGGACCCGAACGACGAACCCCGCACCGAGAACACGACCCAAGGTTGGAGTCATTCCCCGATGCAGACCCTGAACCATCACATCGCCGGAAATGCCGTCGCCAGCGAACGCACCCTCGAGGTGCTGAACCCGGCCACCGCCGAGCCGGTGCGCTGCGTGGCCATGGCCGATACCGGCACCGTGCAGCACGCCATCGAGGCCGCCCGCGAGGCCCAGCCCGCCTGGCGCGACACGCCGCCGGCCCGGCGCGCCCAGGTGATGTACCGCTTCAAGACCCTGCTCGAGCGCGATGCCGACGAGATCTGCGCGCTGGTCAGCGAGGAGCACGGCAAGGTGCTGGAAGACGCCATGGGCGAGCTCAAGCGCGGCATCGAGAACGTCGAGTACGCCTGCGGCGTGCCGGAGCTGCTCAAGGGCGAGTACTCCCACAATGCCGGCCCGGGCATCGACACCTGGTCGAACCACCAGCCGCTGGGCATCGTCGCCGGCATCACGCCCTTCAACTTCCCGGCCATGGTGCCGCTGTGGATGTATCCGATGGCGCTGGCCTGCGGCAACGCCTTCATCCTGAAGCCCTCCGAGCAGGCGCCCTCGGCGGCCGTGAAGATGGCCGAGCTGCTCGACGAGGCGGGCCTGCCCGAGGGGCTGTTCAGCGTGGTGCACGGCGATCGCGAGGCCGTCGACGCGCTGATCGAGGCGCCGGAGGTCCGCGCGCTCTCCTTCGTCGGCTCCACCCCGGTGGCGCGCAAGATCTACGAGGGCGGCACCCGCCAGGGCAAGCGCGTGCAGGCCCTCGGCGGGGCCAAGAACCATGCCGTGGTGCTGCCCGACGCGGATCTGGACAATGCCGCCAGCACCCTGATCGGCGCCGCCTACGGCAGCGCCGGCGAGCGCTGCATGGCGATCTCGGTGGCCGTGTGCGTGGGCGATGAGACCGCCGACGCCCTGGTCGAGCGCCTGGCCGGCCAGGCCCGCGAACTCAGGATCGGCCCCGGCACCGAGAAGGGCCTCGACATGGGCGCGCTGATCAACGCCGGCCAGCGCGACAAGGTCGCAGGCTACATCGAGCAGGGGGCCACCGCCGGCGCCGAGCTGGTGGTCGACGGCCGCACCCACCCGCTGGTCGACAGCTCGCCCGGCTACTTCCTCGGCGCGACCCTGTTCGACCGGGTCACCCCGGAGATGAGCATCTATCGCGACGAGATCTTCGGCCCGGTGCTGTGCGTGGTGCGCGTCGAGACCTTCGAGGAGGCCATCGCGCTGATCAACGCCCACCAGTACGGCAACGGCACCTGCGTGTTCACCCGCGACGGCGAGGCCGGGCGCCGCTTCAGCGACGCCATCGAGGTCGGCATGGTGGGCATCAACGTGCCGTTGCCGGTACCGGTGGCCTTCCACAGCTTCGGTGGTTGGAAGGACTCGCTGTTCGGCGACCTGCACGCCTACGGCCCGGATGCCGTGCGCTTCTACACCCGCCGCAAGTCGGTCTCCCAGCGCTGGCCCAAGCGCAGCGCCCAGGAGAGCGCCCAGTTCAGCTTCCCGTCCTAGGGTTTTCCCAGATAGATAGCCGACGCGAGACGCTGACGACCACGCCCGCCCCGGCTAACCGGGGCGGGCGTTTTCGTTTCCCCTCACAAAGCGGGCCTTGTGCCGCCTCGCCTGGCCAACCACCCTGAAGGGAAAAGGTGTCAGGCCACGTGGGGGAGCCGGCCACATGAAGCCCAGAATCAGCATGATCACCCTCGGCGTCAGCGACCTGGCGCGCGCGATCCGCTTCTACGAGCAGGGCCTGGGCCTGCCGCGCAGGGACTCGCCCCCCGAGGTGGCCTTCTTTCCGCTCAACGGCAGCTGGCTGGGGCTCTATGGCCGCAATGCGCTTGCCGAGGACGCCGGTGTGCCGGCCGAGGGCAGCGGCTTTAGCGGGGTGACCCTGGCGCATAACCTCGGCTCCGAGGCTGAGGTCGACGCACTGCTCGCCCAGGCGGTGGCCGCCGGCGCCACCCTGGTCAAGCCCGCCCAGAAGGTCTTCTGGGGCGGCTATTCCGGCTACTTCGCCGATCCCGACGGCCACCTCTGGGAGGTGGCCTACAACCCCTTGTTCTGGATCGGCCCAGGCGATGAGGATGCCTAGGCCCGGGGCCACAGCGTCGTCCGCCTGGTCAATGAAGTGCCACGTCAATCGACGCGAAGACACGCTAGATTAAGGGACACTGAAGCGTATTTCTGCACAGGGTTGGGGCGTGATTCCTGGTAGGTCACGACGGCCGGGAAGGTGATAGTCGTACGTCAAAAATAAGAAGGAGAAGATCATGCAGAGTGAGCTGTTGTATCTCACGTTGGTAACGGCAATAACCGGGTTGATGTGGGTTCCCTACATTCTGGACCGCATCCTTGTACGAGGTCTCTCCGACGCGGTGGGCTACCCCGCGAACCCGAGACCACAGTCCGCGTGGGCCACCCGATTGATGAAGGCTCATGCCAATGCCGTCGAGAATTTGGTTGTATTTGCTGCTCTGGTGCTTGCGGCGCAAGCTGCTGGTATCAGCGGCGGTGCCACGGCCACGGCATGTGCGGTGTACTTCTGGGCGCGCGTGGTGCACGTACTCGCATACACGTTCGCCATTCCATGGGTTCGCACGCTTGCGTTCGCCGTCGGCTTTTTCGCGCAAGCCACTCTGGCGTGGCAACTCCTCGTTAACTACTAGAGTTGCCGCCCAACCTCAGTGGTTGCGGACGGGCGGCCACCGCGACAAGGTCGCCGGCTACATCGAGCAAATGAATCACCCAGAGCCCGACATTTAGCAACCAAGGGATGTTCGAGGGGGGTATGGCATGCCGGATTCAAGCGCATTGATCGGATCGTGGCGTATGGACACGTGGACTCGCACTTCCATCACGACAGGTGAGACCACGGACGCGCTGGGGCCATCGCCCATCGGGTATATCGCCTATCATCGAGACGGCCGAATGATGGCAACCGTGTTCCGGCGTGACCGGCTGCCGTCCAGGGGAGAGGGCTGGACGGAGTCGGAGAAGGCGCAACTGTTCGACGACATGCTGGCATATGTCGCGTCCTACACGCTCGAGGAAGACCGCGTCGTGCATCATGTCGATGCCTCCTGGAACCCGAACTGGCAAGGCATGCTGTCGCGTCCGTTCACGCTGAAGGGCGACCGGTTGATCATAAGTGGTGCTCCTGGCATCGACCCCACAACTGGTGAGGAGGTGGTCTATCGGATGGAGTTCACCAAGGCCTGAGCCCCTTCCCTCAGCGCATATGTCACTCGCTGGCCAGCCAGGGGATAGCGGGCACACTGTTCCGTCCTTGTCGGAATGCTCCTGGCCGCTTCGATATTGACAAGAAACCCAGGTCTTTCCGGAAGCAAATTGATTGGCCACCCACCCACGCTCCCCCCGCCGCGGACCTCAATCAGGGGGAAGGTCAGCCCGTCTCGCTTACTACCACAAACGCCATTTCCCTGCTGCCAGCGGCCTGAGGCCGAGGCGGCGAAGGGAAGGGCGGCCTATGCTTGGGCTAGCCACGACGACGGCGATGCGCTGATGTCCCCGGGTTCGCCTGGAGGGCCGGAGGAGGGTGCGCATATCGGCGAGCCCCTCCTGCCCGTTACTGTCGGGACGTGGCGTCCTGTCCCAGAGGGGAGTGAAGGCTGATGGCAACGCTGATCGTGTTTCATGACGTCGAGGATGGCGAGCACTGGGCCAAGGCCTGGAAACAGGGGCCGGGCAGCCGGCACGAGCTGTTCGCCCAGATCGGGGTCACCGCCCGCACCTTCAAGAACCCCGAGCACCCTAACTCGGTAGGACTGATCCTGGAGGTGCCGGACATGGAGCGCTTCCAGTCCTTCATGGCCACCGACGAGGTCAGGCAGGCCATGGTGGAAGACCGGCTGAAGGTCGAGACCATGCGGATGCTCGGGGAGTTCACGCCCTGATCCTTCCCGTGTCAGGGCGTCGCTTGCCCGGCTTCAGCGGTAGCCGGCCATCAGGTCGCGCACCAGCGGGGTGTCGGCGTCGCGGTGGGTGGGCAGCTCGAAGCGGGCCCGGGCGATGGCGGTGCGCGAGAGTGTGGCCTCGATCAGCATCTCGCGATCCTCGGCCTGGGCCAGGACCTCGCCCCGCGGGCCGAGGATGCGCGACCCGCCCCAGAAGTGGCTGCCGTTCTCCGGGCCGAAGCGATTGGCCATGATCACCGGGGTGCCGTAGGTCATGGCGTAGAAGTGCAGGTTGATGGCCCAGTTCTGCTCGTTGGAGAAGTCCTCGCTGACGATGCCCGTGGCGGAGTTGATTGGTGCGCAGAGCACCGTGGGACGGGCCAGCAGGGCGGCATGCACCAGCCCCGGGTTCCACAGGTCGGCGCAGATCAGCGAGGTGGCGGACCAGCCCGGGCGCACCGCCTCCTGGGTGAGCTCGCTGCCGTGGGTGAAGAGCTTGCCTTCCTCCAGGCCGCCATAGGTGGGCAGGTTGAGCTTGCGGTGCACGGCCTGAACCTCGCCGTGCTGCAGGATCGCCAGGGCGTTGTAGTACTCGCCCGGGCTTGCCTCCTCGACGAAGCCCACGATCACCTGCATCTCGCCCGCCACCCGGGCGAGGGCGGCCAGGCGCGGGTCCTGGGCCGGGCAGGCCAGCTCGATCACCCGGCTGCCCAGGCTGTAGCCGGTCAGGGAGAGCTCCGGGAACACCAGCAGTTCCAGTCCCGCCTGATGGGCCTCGGCGATCATCTCCAGGTGGCGTTCGAGGTTGGCATCGACGTCGCCCAGGGTGGCGTTGATCTGGGCGGCGCCGACGCGCAGGTGGTCCTGATAGTGCATGGTGGCGTCTCGCTGTCGGGGGTCGGGAAGTGCGGGCAACGGGCCGCGGATGATCGCACCCGACCGGCACTCCTTCAAGGCAAGGCGCGCGCTAGCAGGCGGATGGCAAACTTGTGTTGCAAACCAATGAAGGCCGCCCTGGGGCGGCCTTCGTCACGATCATGCCTGGTCGGGACGGAACCCGGCCGGGCGAGGATCAGAGCAGGTCATGCTCGGTGAGGAAGTCCTCGGCCACCCGCTCGATGGTCTGCTTCTCCACGTCGACCTGGGCGTTGAGGCTGGACATGGTCGCATCGTCCAGCAGGCCGGAGAGCTTGTCCATCTGGGCCTCGAGCTCGGGGTTGGCCTCGAGGGTCTCCGCGCGCACCACCGGGGTCAGGGCGTAGGCCGGGAAGTAGTCCTGGTCGTCTGCCAGCACGCGGAAGTCGAAGGCCGGGATGCGGCCGTCGGTGGCGAACACCAGGCCGACCTCGACCTGGCCGTCGCGCAGCGCCTGGTAGACCAGGCCGGAATCCATGCGCTTGACGTCGGCGCGGCCGACGCGGAAGTCATAGGCCTGCTGCAGCGGGCGCCAGCCGTCCTCGCGGGCATAGAACTCGGCGTTCAGGGCGAAGGTCAGGCCCTCGTCGTCGTTCACCGCCTGGGCGAGGTCGGACAGGGTCGCGATGCCACGCTCCTCGGCATCATCCTCGCGCATGGCCAGGGCATAGGTGTTGTTGGCGTCGGAGGGCGCGAGCCATACCAGGCCCTTCTCGGCGTCGAGTTCCTTGACCCGCTCGTAGGTCTCTTCCGGCGACAGGCGCTCGGTGACATCGTTGTAGTTGATCAGCGAGGTGCCGGTGTACTCCCAGTACAGGTCGATCTGGCCATTCTCCTGGGCCTGGCGCAGCACGGCCGAGCCCATGCCGGAGCGCTTCTCGACGTCATAGCCGAGGTGCTCCAGATACTGGCTGGTCATGCTGGCAAGGATCTGCTGCTCGGTGAAGTTCTTGCCGCCGACCACGACCTCGTTGGCCTGGGCGGTGGCCAGGGTCCCGGCCAGTGCCAGGCCGGATAGCAGGGTCATCACGTTCTTCATGCGTTGCTCCTTGTCGTCGATGGGTCGTTCGTTGCTGTTGTCGTGTGCCCCCGTTGCGGGAACGGGAGCTGGTTGCCATCAGGCGCGACCGGGATTCACGCCGCGCGGCACCACCAGGAAGGCGGTGATGGCGATGAGCATGTCGACCACGACCGCCAGCAATGCCGTGGGGATGGCGCCGGAGAGCATCATCACCGGGTCGTAGAGGTCGATGCCGGTGAAGATCAGCTCACCGAGGCCTCCGGCCCCGATCAGGAAGGCCAGGGGCACGGTGCCGATGTTGATGGCCAGCGCCGTGCGGATGCCGGCGAAGATCACGTACAGGGCATTGGGCAGCTCGACCCGCAGCAGGCGCTGGGTGGGCGACATGCCAATGCCCGCCGCCGCCTCCATGAGGGCCGGCGAGACGCCCTTGAGGCCAGTGTAGGTGTTACGGGTGATCGGCAGAAGTGTCGCCACGAAGAGCCCGAAGATGGCCGGCACGGTGCCGATGCCCAGGAAGCTCATCGACAGGGCCAGTACCGCCAGTGTCGGGATGGTGGTACCCACGTTGAGCACCTGCATCGCGGATTCGGCGACCTTGGCCATGCTGGGGCGCGACAGCAGGATACCCAGCGGGATGGCGACGAGGATCGCCAGGCTGCCGGAGACGGCGGTCAGCCACAGGTGCTGCACCGCCAGGTACTGGATGTCCGGCAGGTAGAAGATGAAGTCGTCGATCACGCCGCTGGACTGGCTCCAGACCCCGGCCACGAAGAACGCTACCAGCACCAGCAGCCGCATGGCCCCCGAGAGGTTCAGCGTCGGCATGGGCTTACTCCTTGCTGGCTGGTGACGGTGACGCCTCGGTGCCCGTGGCGCCGATGCCGCTCCTGGAGTGGGCGCGGTAGCGGGAGCCCAGGTGGTGGGTGATCGCCCGCTGGGTGATCTGGCCGACGATGCGGCCGTCATCGTCGACGCAGGGCACCCAGGTCATGTCGTTGGAGAACATCAGCGAGGCGACCTTGCGCAGGTCATCGTCGAGGCTGACCACCACCGGCACGCTCTGGAAGTGGTCGCGGCAATGGCCCTTGGTGGTGCGGGCCACGGCGGAATTGATGATGCCCACCGGCTGGCGCTTGTCGTTCACCATCACGATGCTGTTCAGGTAGCCGTATGACTCGATGCGCTCGAGGGCGGTGGCGAGGGTGTCGTCCGGTCGTACCAGACCGATCTCGTTGCTGGCCAGGTCGCGGACCTTGACCAGGTTGAGGCGCTTGAGCGCGCGGTCCTCGCCGAGGAAGGACTCGACGAAGTCGTTCCTGGGCGCGGCCAGCAGCTCGTCGGGCTCCGAGTACTGCACCAGCTTGCCTTCGCGGAAGATGGCGATGCGGTCGCCCATCTTGATCGCCTCGTCGATGTCGTGGCTGACGAACATGATGGTCTTCTTGAGATCCTGCTGCATCTTCAGGAATTCGTCCTGGATCACCGCCCGGTTGATCGGGTCGATGGCGCCGAAGGGCTCGTCCATCAGCATCACTGGCGGGTCGGCGGCCAGGGCCCGGGCCACGCCGATGCGCTGCTGCTGGCCGCCGGAGAGCTCGCTCGGGTAGCGCTTGAGGAAGGCATCCGGCTCCAGGGCGATCATCCGCATCATCTCGCGGGCGCGCTCCTTGTACTTCGCCTTGTCCCAGCCCAGCAGCTTGGGCACCACGGTGATGTTCTCCTCGATGGTCATGTTGGGGAACAGGCCGATCTGCTGGATCACGTAGCCGATGCTGCGGCGCAGCTCCTGGGTGTCGAGGCTGGTGGTGTCCTCGCCGTTGATGAACACCTTGCCCGAGGTGGGGCGGATGATGCGGTTAATCATCTTCAGGGTGGTGGTCTTGCCGCACCCGGAGGGGCCGAGCAGGATGCAGATCTCGCCGCTCGGTACGTCCATGCTGATATGGTCGGCAGCGGTCACGGCGCCCTTGGGCGTGTCGAAGACCTTGGTCAGGCTATCGAGTCGAATCATGTAGCGGTCCTTGTCGAGTCGGCAGTGTCTCGCGGATGACGGCTCAGGCGGTGGCGGCGGCGCGCTCCATGCCCTTGGGCGTCAGGCGCTTCTGCAACGCCAGCAGCGAATAGTCGACGATGATTGCCAGCACGCTGACAGCGACGGCGCCGACGATCAGCTGGCGCGGATCGGACTGGGAGATGCCGCGGCTGATGAAGGTGCCGAGTCCCCCGGCGCCGATGTAGGCGGCGATCGCCATGACGCCGATGTTGAGTACCACCGCGGTGCGCACGCCGGCCATGATCACCGGCACGGCCAGCGGGATCTCGACCATGCGCAGGCGCTGGTTGGGGCTCATGCCGATGCCGCGGGCGGCCTCGCGCAGGGCGGGATCCACGTTGTTGATGGCCGTGTAGGTGTTGCGGATGATCGGCAGCTGCGAATAGAGCAGCACGGCGATGACCGCGGGCATGTAGCCGATGCCCTGGCCGATCAGCGACAGGATCGGAATCATGATCCCGAACAGGGCGATGGACGGGATCGTCACGATGATCGAGGCGATGTACAGCACGGTCTTGGCCGCGCGCTCGTTCTTGGTGATGGCAATGCCGATCGGCACCCCGGTCAGGGTCGCGATGCCGACCGCCACGGCCACCAGCGAAATGTGCTCGACCGTCCGGGTCAACAGGAGCTCCAGGTTGTCCAGAGCGTACTGAAACAGTTCCAAGCAACGTCTCCTTTATTCTTCACCCCGGGATTCTTCACCCCAGATGGCCGACGGGCTTCGTGGGCCGGGGCTGTCGGGGGGCCATGCGGCGCCCTTGCCCCGACCAGGGTGGGGCGTGTGTGTCTTGCAGGGGAACCGATACAGCTTAGCAGAGCCACATAGCCGATTGTTATGGATATGAATGACGATCGAAAATGCCAATTATTGATATTGGTGATGCGCCATTCGAGTGCAGGTCGGTGGCATGAGGCCTGGAGCACCCGGTTAGGTGGCGTGAGGATGCCTTGCCCTTCCGAAGTGTGACACGCTCGTGGTGGGTGATCACCACTCGGCGGCGTACCTCATCGACGACCCGCTCAACCCTCACCTGGGCTGTCTCGGAAATGGCCCCTTTTCTATAGCGTTACCGCTGAAGTCGGACGCGATTCTCGTGTGTTGGAAATCACCTCGGAACCCTTCGGCCAAGCATCGCGAGTTACCCACTGGCCCTCCCTTCCTTCTAACTGATTGCGTGCAAAATGTTTTCAAACAAACAGAATGGCCCATGCACCGATTGAAGGCATAACATGAATGCATACGCAAACAACTAACGTGCATTTGATATTATACCCCTGTGTATCCATGCTTAGACGCACAATTTTATTAATGAATACAAGAAATAAATGGAAAATATCAACGGACAGACATTTGACGTTGTCGTCATAGGCGGTGGCATCATTGGAGCAAGCACCGCCCGCGAAGTCGCTGCCGAGGGTTACTCCGTGCTGCTGGTGGAAAAAGATGATTTTGCATCTGGCGCTACCAGTCGTTCCAGTAGACTCCTTCATTGTGGCCTCAGGTATTTTGAGGCGCCGAAGCCTGTCAGAACCTTCATGATGCATCCGTCCAGGCTGCTGAATGCGCTGAAGATGTCAAAGCAAGCCATGAAGGCAAGGTACGAAGTTGTTAAATCGGTCCCGCAGCGCGTCAATAGTATCAACTTCATCCTGCCGATCTACTCTGACGATGACTTCAAACCATGGCAGATTGATCTAGGGTTCTCCGTCTTGTCTCGTTTCACACCTGACGACGTTCCACTGGACTACCAAAGAATTGGCAAAAGTGAGGCACTATCAAATCCTCTCATTGCATCACTATCGAACAAGGATAAGCTGATCGGCGCTGCCAAGTTCACGGAATACCAGTTCAATTGGCCCGAAAGACTCTGTGTAGATGCAGTCATGGATGCCAAGCGTCTTGGCGCTGTAACGCTCAATTATACGGTAGCCAAGATAAAGGACGCGTCAGGAGGTGAAAGAACGATTGAACTGAAGGGTCACGGAGGCAAGACTGCTCAAGTTAAGGCATCCCGCGTCATGGTTATGGCTGGTGCATGGATCGATCGCGTGCTTTCGGACGTTGAAAGTACCATGCCACGCAAGTCAACGGGAACAAAAGGCGCTCATATTGTCGTCAAGTTGCCGGAAGCCTGCCGAGGTCAGGGAATCACCAAGTTAAACAGCCAAGGTGAACCCTTCTATTGTATTCCGTGGTCTGACTACCACTACATCGGGCCCACTGAGACCTTGTATGAGGGCAACCCCGATGAGGTGCATGCGGATAGCGACGACGTGAGATTTCTCCTTGAGGAGACGGCATCACTCTTTCCCGGTCTGAAGATCACCCATGAGGATATTGTCAGTACCTGGGCAGGGGTGCGCCCCTTGACCTTCGACGAAAACCAGCCGAAGGGCGCTCGCAACAAGGTCCTTCACGACCTCTCCAGGCATGGCTTGTCGGGGGTCTATGCGCTGACTGCAGGCCCTATCATGAGTCACAGGGATACGGGCAGGGAGGTCGTCACCAAGCTACTCCAGGAAATCGAGCCGCACGGACAGAAAACCTCACTCGAGTATGCGTCCGAATTTTCCTTGAACTATGCGGACAATTTCTATTCGGAGTTCAGCGAAGAGAGCATCAAGAAAGCCGTTAAAGATGAAGATGCCAGAACAATTTTCGATGTGATCTATAGGAGGTTGGGTATTGGATGGGATTACGATGCTTTACCTGAGCTAGACGTCGACCATGTCAGCCGCATCATGGCCAGGGAGCTTCACTGGACAGAGGTCGATAGAAAAAGCGAAGTACAAACATTTCTCAAAGAGTCAAAGAGGTTATTCGATGTGCCGGATATTTGAATAATCAAGACTTAATAAAATTACAAAAGGAAATAAAAAAATGAGCGAACAAATGAAAGAAACAAAGAATGTTGAGCTTAACATGAGTCGTCGGACACTCCTCAAGGCCGGAGCGGCCGGGGGGTTGTTGGCAATGACACCAGCATGGGCCTCCAAGGCATTCGCAGAAACAGGATGCAGTGAGCTGACAGCAGCGATTACTGGCTTCACGACAATCAATACACTGGATCCATCGCAAGCGACTCTCATTCCTGAGTTCTACGTTCTCTGGGGTGTCTTCAATAGTCTCGTCAAGTTCAATGAAGACATGGAGATCGTACCGGATCTGGCGGAAAGCTACGAAATCGTCAGCCCAACCGTACTGAGGTTCAAGCTTCGCGATGGCATCAAATTCCATGACGGTCATGATGTCACGGCAGAAGACGTGAAGTTCAGCCTCGAACGCACAATGGACGAAAGCCAGGGTTCACCCCACCGCACCAAGTTTGAAGCGGTATCCGAAATCAAGGTGCTGGATCGACTCGAAATCGAGATCGTCACGCGTGAGCCTTTTGCGCCCATGCTGAGTTACTTGACCAATACTCGGACAGGAAGTCAGATCGTTCCTAAACATCTTCTTGAAAACGGAACACCTGATGACTTCTCGACCTCGCCGGTCGGAACCGGAGCCTACCGGGTCACCAACATGGAAGCCGGAGCTTCCGTGACGCTGGAAAGTTTTAACGAGTATTTTGTCGCGGATCAGCCGAAAATCCCTAAGATCAATATCCCCTTGATCTCCGAAGAGAGCGCAGGCGTCACTGCTCTGCTCGGCGGCAATGTGGACATCACGAGTACGGCACCGTTCTCTGATGTCAAGAACCTCAAGGACGACTCAAGGGTGCAGGTGCTGAGTTCGCCAGGCGTCAACACACGCTTTATCAGCCTGAATACGCAGGCTGCTCCCTTTGATGACGTTCACTTTCGGCGAGCACTCTCCATGGCCTTCAGCCGCCAGGCAATGGTGGATGTCGTGCTCTTCGGCGAAGGGAAAGTCGCCAAAGGCGTCATTCCCAGCTCGATCTCGTGGGCAAGCCGAAAGACGACATCCGACATCCTGAACATGGATGCCGAGAAGGCCCTGGAGGAGCTCTCGAAATCTGCATACCCTGCCGATACAGAAGTCAAGCTGCTGACGTGGGGCTCTGGCTGGTGGAAGCGGTTTGCCGAAGTGTTTGCTCTGCAGGTCAACCAGACGCTTGGCACCAATATTTCGGTTGAAGTGTCGGAGTCGGGAGCGGTGTACCAACGAAAGCAGACCGGCGATTTCCAGGCCAGTATCTGGGGATGGCTTGGGCTGATCGACCCCGATGAGTATGCCTACGAGATCTTGCATACCAATGGATGGAGAAACTACGGCGGATATTCGAATCCGGAGGTCGATTCTCTGCTTGAACAAGCCAGGCGTGAATTCGATCAGGCCGCGCGTGGCGACCTTTACCGGCAGGCAGAGTCGATCATGCAGGAAGACTGTCCTGTCATCCCGTGTTTCGAAAGTAATATACACAATCTGCTTGCTCCTGATGTTCGCGGCTTCAAGCAAGTTCCTTATTCGGCTTTCGGCTCACAGTTTGCCTCCATAAACGATTGCTAACAAAATTGCATCAAACGAAAGGGCTCGATAACAACCAGGTTGTTATCGAGCCCCAACCATGATGGGTAAACTATGCCTGCACAATTAAAATACTTCTTATCGCGCTTGCTGGGTGCCTTGGCTACCATTGTAGTCGGCTCCTTTCTTGTGTTCCTGGTCATGAAAGCCGCTCCTGGAGACCCTGCCCTCACCGTATTGGGTGACTTTGCCACTCCAGAAACGATAGCCGCATTCAATCAGGAAAATGGTCTTGATAATCCTCTTATCATTCAGTACCTGGACTGGTTCAATGGCATCGTCCGTTTCGATTTCGGTCAGTCGTTGACCATTTCAAGCGGTCAAGAAATAAGTGATCTGTTGGCATATCGACTTCCCAATACCATTACCATCGGTATCTATGCCATTGTCATTGCCACGCTTATTTCTCTCGTCTTGGGAACCGCCGCTGCACTGAATCGTGGGAAGCTGACCGATACCGCAACGACATCCTTCGCCATTCTAGGCGTGTCAATGCCGGATTTCTGGCTAGGATATATGCTGATATTGGGTCTATCCATAAATCTTGGTATCTTTCCCGCTTACGGCTTTATTCCTCCCTTCGAGTCGATCACAGGATCTCTGTATTCAGGCTTTCTACCCGCGCTGGCAATAGCTGCACCCATGGCTGCGGTATTTTCAAGAACGCTACGGGCCTCCCTGGTCGAAAATCTCAATCGTGATCACGTGACCGTGGCCAAATCCATCGGCCATTCCTACAAATTCATATTTTTACACCATGTCTTCAGAAACTCCGTTATTCCATTCGTGGTGGTCATCGGGCTCCAGGTGCGTTATCTGCTCGGTGGTGTAGTGATCATCGAAAAAATATTCGGGGTCGATGGTGTTGGATCCCTTATGGTCGAGGCCGCTTTCGCGAGAGACTACTTTGTCGTCCAGGCGTGTGCAGTCGTCTTCCTGGCAACAGTCCTGGTCATCAACTTTATTGTTGACATGATATGCGTTCTGCTAGATCCCAGGAGGGCCAGCTGAAATGAATTACAAAGCTTTGTTGAAAAGTCATACAGCACTTGCCGGAGCGGTAATTACATTACTGTTCGTTTTGGCCATCATTTTCTGGCCGGTATTCTCTCCCTGGAGCAGCAACGGACACGATTTTTTAAACGTGTTGAAGCAACCGTCATTCCTGCATCCTTTTGGGACAGATAGCCTGGGCCGGGACGTTGCAACGCGAGTATTCGAAGGCGCGCAAATCTCGCTGTTGATTAGCCTGTCTGGCGTTATAACAGCGATGATCATCGGTGTGAGTATCGGCCTTTATGCAGGCTACCGGGGCGGCCACTTCGATCTGATCGTCATGCGCGTCGTGGACTTGTTTTTTGGCTTCCCGGCTTTCGTGCTGGCGTTGTTCCTCATGGTGGCGCTTGGCTTTGGAGTGACGAACGTGAGCCTTGCGATCATGCTTGTCTACTTTCCAATCTTTGCCAGGATTACAAGGAATACGACGGAGGTCGTCAAAAACGATCATTTTGTGCAGGCAGCAAAGATCATGGGACAGAGCACATCGCGCATACTGTTTCTTGAAATTCTTCCGAATATCTCGGCCCCGATACTTGTTCAGGCGAGCGTTGCCGTAGCCTTCGGCATAGTGATCGAGTCTGGACTGTCGTTCATTGGCCTGGGCGTACAGCCCCCTACCGCTTCACTGGGTGTCATCATGGCCGATGGGCAAGAGTATTTTCGTCGAGCGCCTTGGGTCATGACCCTTACGGGCCTGGTTATCACTGCCATGCTACTGGGACTCAACTTGCTAGGCGACGGCCTGAGAGACCTCTCTGATCCTCGGCTCAAAACTCGGGAGTCATGAACATGAAAATGCTCGATGTGAAAGGGCTGAATGTCAGCTTTGCACTGGATTCCAGTTCGATAAATATTTGTTCTGATGTGTCGTTCAGCCTGGCCCAGGGGAAAGTACTTGGCCTTATCGGCGAGTCTGGCTCTGGTAAAACGATAACATGCAAGGCCATTCTGGATTTGCTTCCTGAAAACGCGGAGGTGGAAGCCCAGGAAATCAGCTTCAAAGGTCAGAATCTTCTGGGTTTGGACCAAAAGGAATTTGATGCCATGCGTGGCACGGCCATGGCCATGATCTTTCAAGATCCAGTGGGCTCCTTCAATCCCGTTAAGACGATCGGATGGCACTTCTTGCATGCGGGAAAAAGGCGAAACCTGAAGCAGTATGGTCGAGGTAAAATTTTCGAGGACGCCGAAGCGGCTTTGAAGGAGGTTGAGATTGCGAACCCCGGAGAGGCACTGAAAAAATACCCTCACCAGCTGAGCGGCGGGATGTTGCAACGCTGCCTGATTGCTCTGGTGCTCTTCTTGAAGCCGTCCCTGATCGTTGCCGATGAACCGACGACCAATCTGGATAATCTTGTCGAGCGACAGATTGTCGATATCTTCGACAAGCTCAGAAAGAAAATTGATGCTAGTTTCATTTTCATTACTCACGACATGACCATCGCGGAACAAATCAGTGACGAGATTGCTGTCATGTATGCGGGGCAAATAGTCGAGCATGGCAATACTGAAGACATTATCGACAATCCTCACCACCCCTATACGCGAGCCTTGATCAATACGGCCAGGGAGCTAGAGAGCGACGTCGACGTCTTGACGGAAATTCCCGGTGATATCACATCGGGCCTCGGTGTTCATGACAAATGCCGGTTTGGTCCGCGTTGCCCCCTCTACAGTGCAAAATGTGATAGGCCAATCGAGCTGAGGCACATTGAAAAGCATGGGCAAGTGCGGTGCATTGAAGCCGAGAGGGTAGGGGGGAACGTATGAATACCATACTTGAATTTGACGATGTCGTAGTACATTTTGAAGCACGTGGAAACTTGCTTTCCACGTTGTCCGGAAAGAAATCAGGCTTCAATGCGGTGGATCATGTAAGCCTGACAGTTGATAAAGGTGAGATATTAGGTATTGCCGGAGAGTCTGGTAGCGGCAAGACGACAATCTGTAAAGCTGCACTCGGGCTGCACAGCACAGCCAGTGGGGCTATTACCCAGGAAGGCAAGCCATTATCAATCAATAATGGATCACTGCAGATGATCTTTCAGGATCCATTGTCGTCTCTTAATCCGAGACAGACCGTAGCCAAATCACTCGAGATTCCCCTGCGGCTGCACAATGAAAATAAAGCGAACATCAATGAGACCATCGACAAGCTTCTAGGCGATGTCGGCTTGAACGAAAAGTTTCGTAACAGGTTTCCCCATGAGTTGTCTGGCGGACAACTTCAGCGAGTGGCGATTGCTCGTGCTTTGGCAACAAAGCCTAAAGTGATCTTTGCCGATGAAGCCGTCTC
Organism: Halomonas aestuarii; assembly: GCF_001886615.1. NCBI lineage: Bacteria > Pseudomonadati > Pseudomonadota > Gammaproteobacteria > Oceanospirillales > Halomonadaceae > Halomonas > Halomonas aestuarii. Next base: position 3,492,145 of record NZ_CP018139.1, on the reverse strand, counting down.
GAAACTTGATGTCTCCGTTCGGGCGCAAATCCTGAATCTCTTGAAGAGTCTCAGGGACAAGTACAATCTGACTATTATATTCGTTACCCACGACTTGCATGTTGCGCATTTTTTATGTGACAGGATTGCCATCATGTATTTCGGAAAAATGCTCGAGTTGGGGCCGACGAAAGATGTCTATGCCAACCCCTGTCACCCCTATACGCGAGAGCTGCTGGGTACGCTAGACCGTGACAATCATGTCATTGCAAGTACGCGCGACATCTTCAATCCCCTCAGTGATGATGTCAGGCCTTGTCGATATCTAAATCGATGTAGTCATGTCATGGATGAATGCAGGACACTGCATCCAGGTCATTACTCTGTCGGCGCCGAGCATACGACGGCTTGCTATCTATATGAAAAAGAAGGTGCTTAAGTATATGAATCGTTCAGAGGCTGATGTGCACAAGTTGACAGCCCTTATCACGGGAGGCGAGCGGGGGATTGGGGCGGCGATCACCCAGGTTCTTCGGGAAGACGGAATAACCTGTACCGTGACGGGCAGGTCGAAGGATCGTCCGTCACACCTCGATCCCGAAGTGAATTATGAATCATTGGATTTTCTTGATCCACGCAGTGTTGACGACTTTCTCGGTTTTGTCCGTGAAGATTTAAAGCCAGATATTCTTGTCAATAATGCCGGTTTCAACTCCGTAGCGCCCATTGCTGAAATGTCCTCAAGCTTGCTTCGAGACATCATGGAAGTGAATCTCATTGGTCCATACCTGTTAACACAGGCTTCTCTCCCTGCCATGATTGCCAATGAGTGGGGACGTATCGTGAACATTTCATCCATCTGGAGTGTTATTGGCAACTCCGGGAACAGCGCATATTGTGCTTCAAAATTCGGCATCGACGGCTTCACGGCATCACTGGCGTCCGAGGTTGCCGACAAAGGGGTGTTGGTCAATGCCGTTGCGCCGGGATACACTGCCACGGAAGCCCTCAAGTCCAAGTACAGTCAAAGTCAGATCGAGGAGGTGTCCAGACACATTCCGGTGGGACGCTTGGGTGAGCCCGAAGAGGTGGCCGAAATCGTTTCCTGGCTGGTAAGTCCAAAGAATGGCTATGTGTCAGGACAGAACATCTGTGTGGATGGGGGCCTGACACGAACGTCTCATCCGATTAGACGGTGGACATGACCTGTTGAACTACGGGACCTGTACATTCGCGTACAGGTCCAAATGATGCCTTTCTGGCGATGCGGACTCATACAGCGTCCAGCATTTTTCGTGCATCGTTTACAACAAGATCTCTCTTCGCACGTAGCAGTTGTAGAAATTCTGAAGCGGTGCGAGACAGGGGCTGGTGTCTTGGGTACAGCAACCCCACGTGAAACATGATGTCTGGTTCGAATCTTCTGAACGCGATTCCCTTATCTGCATAAGCATGAGCAGTGAACATGTCCACCATTCCTATGCCGAGTCCTCGCCCAATGAGTTCGCACAGTCCCGAAGCATAGAGTGTTTCACAGACCACCCTGGGTCGTATGTTGTGTCTTGTCATCGATGCATCGAGCAGTTTTCTTCCCACTGCTTCCGGTCCCAGGCATACGAGTGGTACACCTGAGAGATCATCGGGCCTGATGACTCGCTTGTTGGCCAACGGATGACCCTCGGGAATGGCAATCACATAGGGTTCGACTGAAAAGTCCTCGCGATCGAACCCGAAGCCCTCGCATGGAAACTCAGCAAGCCCCAGGTCGACTTGCTGTGAGGTTACCCATCCTTCCACTCGCATAGATAATTGTAGGTCGTAGCGAATCGCCACATCCGGCTGTTTCCTTGAAAAATCGACTACTACATCGGGAATAAAGGAAAGACCGAGTGAAGGAAGGCAGGCGATGTGCAGGCTTCCCATGCGACCGAGGCGTATATCTTCTGCTACTGTCGAAAGCTGGTCGTAGCTGCTGAAAGCCTTCTGAACTTCCTTGTAAAAGAGCTGTGCTTCCGCCGTCGGGAGTAGTCTTCCCGACCGTCGGTCAAAGAGGGTGATGGATAATCTCTGTTCCAGTGATTCAAGCAACCGGCTGACTGCCGGCTGGGAAATGCCCATCAATTCTGCGGCGCCGCTGACTGTGCCTGCTACCATGGTTTCTCGAAAAGCCTGAAGTTGCCGCCAACGCATTGTTATGTGCCCTCTTGATCTTCTTTCGCTATATTCTTGTTAAACTGGCTTTTTCGATCTTTTGCCAAGTCGCAGAAGTCTATGATGGACATAATATTATGATGTCAGCCTGGACACTTCACTGACACTCCTCCTTTCCAAGCTGCCACAGAGATGAATAGTATCACCATTGATGACAGCAGTAACGGCTGTAGGCGGTAACGCCTGAGGCAAGATACACCAGACATCATGTCCCATCTTTACCGTCGCGCCAGATGCTCCGTACGGTGGCGCTGAAGACACGTGTATCAGCCTTGGCTCGCAATATGATGGCCCGCTCAACGTCTCGACGTGCATAACCATTCGGCTTGCAGCACTCGAGGTCTTGTGTGTTTTATCCGTCTGGCTGCGGATGCAGGACACTCATTTCCCAAAGAACGAATCGCCACCGGCCTGGGGGAAGCAGGCTCAGTGGTGGCCGCCAGCTCAGCGCGTCTGGAAGGCCAGCCGGGTGCCATGAGCCAGTACGCTGGCCGGATCGGTCGCCGTCTCTGGCAGGCCGATCATCTCGTCGGTGACCTCGGCCCAGGTCAGGATGCCGTGGGTGATGCCTAGCGGCAGCAATGCCCGGCTGACCCACTGGGTGCCGGTAAAGCGCCGGGTCTTGCGGTCCTCGTCGACCAGCTGGCTGATGCCGTGGCCGTGATGCAGGCGAACCAGGTAGTAGCCCTGGTCGATCGACTGCACCTCGACGGTGGGGGAAAGTCCCGCCTGTAGCCAGTCGGCGAGTTCCTCGAGGGTGACGCGGTCGGGCAGGGCAGAGGTGGTTGCCGACATGGGGGTGTCCTTCGCGGCGAGGCGGTTCCCCAGACGCTATAACGGGTCAGCGAGAGGTACAAGACGCTGCCCGGCCCTCCCGGGCGCTTCGCCGCCTGGCGTCGACCCGATGGCGAGTCGGCCGTGCTGTCGCGCTCTCCCCTTGAGCATCGGGGCTAGTGCATCGAATCTTGGGTACCTGATCCTGGCCGATCCGTCGTCGTTTCCTGTGGGCCAGAGCGGGGGGCAGTCTGATACCGTGGGGGCCCGGGCCTGCTGTCGGTATCCCGTGCCCTGCTCTACCTTGTTCGGAGAGCCGAGGCTGGGAGTGCCACTGGCCCTGCTGCCGTTCCTGCCACTCCTGAGTGCTGCAGGGTGTCGATGAATCCAGGCTGTGAGGGAGACATGGTGATCTACGCGACGAACGAAATCGAGCCACCGGCGGCTATCGTGCTGCAGGCATGCTACCGCCTCATCGACGCAGGCCTGAAGGAGGTGGTATGAAGCCCCTTTCGAGCACAGGGTTTGCGCTCTTCGGGGCTGGACTGGTCGCGATCAGTTACGGCCTCGCGCGCTTCGCCTTTGGTCTGTTCGTGCCTCCCATTCGTGACGAACTGGAACTCACGGCGTCCGTTATCGGTATCATCGGCGCACTGCCGCTGATCAGTTTCCTGCTGGCTACCCTGGTCGCGCCGCTCGTCACCCACATTTTCGGTGCCCGCAACGCGGCGGTGCTCTCCGGCGCCTTCGGTGTCGGCGGTCTGGTGCTGATCAGCCAGGCCCCGGGCGCGCTGCTGCTTGGCGCAGGGGTGTTCGCCTGCGGCATCTGTACCGGCCTGATGATGCCGGCGCTCACGGCTGCCATGCAGTCGCTGGTGAGACGCTCGCTGCACGGGCGCGTCAGCTCGGTCATGAACGCGGGTACCAGCATCGGCGTGATCGTGGCCGTGCCGACGGTGTTGTTCCTGGCAGGCGCCTGGCGCTTAGCGTACGTGTCCTTCGCTGTCCTGGCGGTTGTCGGGGTGGTCGCTGCGTGGTTTCTCCTGCCGTCGGTCTCGCGGATCACGCCGGCGAACGCCGCGCCACCGCCGCCGGTCAGCGAGCTGCCGTGGTCGCGGCTCGTCAGGCTCTCGCTGTTTGCCTACGTGATGGGCTTCGTCTCTTCCGCCTACTGGATCTTCGCGCCCGACCTGGTGGTCACCCTCGGTGGCCTGGCGTCCAGTGCCACCGGGTGGTTGTGGCTCGCGGTGGGCATCGCTGGGCTCGGCGGGGCCGTGGTGGCCGATCTGGCCGATCGCAACAATCCCCCCATCACGCATGCGCTGATGCTGATGATGCTTTCGGCGAGCCTGGCATTGATCGCGGCCAGCCCAGGTCAGACGGCCCTGGCGGCGTTTTCCGCGCTGGTCTTCGGCCTGGCTTACATGAGTCTGACAGGCCTCTATCTGATGACCGGCATTCGTCTGCTGCCGGGTCGGCTGTCCACAGGGCCGGTGCTGCCCTTCATGGCTGTCTCCCTGGGGCAGGCAACTGGCTCGCCGGTCGTTGGCTCGCTGGTGCACTCCTTCGGCTACGCCAATGCGTTTTCCATGTTCTCGGCGCTCGGCATCCTCTTTGCCATCCTCTCGCCATTCTACCCGGGCTATATTGCTCAGGCGGAAGAGGAAGAGGCCGAGGAAGAATCCGGTCTCCAGGCGGCATACGATTACCAGCTGCAGGACGAGGAGGGCGAGCCGCTGCAGCCCGTGGCGGATATTGAAGAAGAAGAAGCGGAAGAGGCGGAAGCCGCTGCGGCGGCGGAAGCCGAGGAATCAGAGAAAGCCGAGGAATCAGAGAAAGACGCGGAAGCTGCGAAACCCGTGGAGGCCACCGAAGCGTCTGAAGCCTCTGAGGGTGTCAAGGCTACTGAACCGTCTGAAACCACTGACGCTTCTGAGACCACGGGAAAGCCTGAAACCAGCGAAGCCTCTGAGTCCACCCAAGCCACTCAAACGTCTGAAGCCACTGAGTCCACCAAGGCCACGGAAGCGCCTGAAGCCACCGAGACCTCTGAATCGTCTGAGGCCTCTGAGACCGATGAAGCCACGAAAGCCTCCGAGGATTCAGGTCCTCGGAAGCCAACCCGCAAGGGAGACGGTTGAGGGCGTCGGGCACCGGTATGTTCCCCGGGAACCCTCGGGCCGGTGCCCGATAGCCGGGTTCTCCCCATGGCCGTCATTCCGCGTCTCGACGGCCCATGGGCCCAGGCATGTGGCCGCCTGCAAAGGTCCGTCAGCGGATCGACTCGGCTGATAATCGAAAAAGACCTGACGAGTCGGCAGGGTCCCTGGTTTATGATGGGCCGTGCCGATTTTTTGAATGTTGTTAATTTGACCGACTAATGAGAGCGACGTGTCTGGCTATCACAGGCCTAGTTGCCGCTCTTTGAAAAGGAGAACTACATGTTCCTGCGACGTGCCAACGATCGAGGCTATGGCGATCATGGCTGGCTGAAATCCCGACACACCTTCTCGTTCGCCGACTATTTCGATGCCGATTACATGGGGTTCAGAAAACTTCGTGTCATCAACGAAGACCGTGTCCAAGGCGGTACCGGCTTTGGTGCCCACCCACATCGGAATATGGAGATCATTTCCTATGTACTGGAGGGCTCAATAGCCCACAAGGACAGCATGGGCAACGGGGCGATCATGCGACCTGGCGAGGTACAGCGAATATCGGCCGGCACGGGTGTGGTGCACAGCGAGTTCAATAACTCGTCCAGCGAGGAGCTTCACTTCTTGCAGATCTGGATAGAGCCGCAGAAGCTCGACATCGCCCCCGGTTATGAGCAGAAGAACTTCCCTGAGCGGGAGAAACAGGGACGATGGCGGCTGGTCGTTTCCCAGGAGGGGCGAGACGGTTCCGTGAGTGTCAACCAGGACGTCAACCTCTATGCAGGGCTATTCGATGCCGGTGAACAGGCGGAGACGCCGGCGGTTCGCTATGCCTGGTTGCAGATGGCGCGGGGTGAGGCCACGGTCAACGGCCAGCGGCTGTCGGCTGGAGATGCCGCCGCCTTCGAGCCGGGCGAACCCATCGAGGTGGTCGGCATTGAAGCGTCAGAGATTCTCCTGTTTGACCTTGCTTGATCAGCTAGTCGCGAAGCTCTGCTCCAGCACTCCGCCTCCTACACCGAGACATCGATCTGGCGCTGTGAATCGGATGGTGGCCAGTCACTGCCCTTCATGGAGAAAGAAGGCGCCGCAGACTGACCACCAGATTGGAACCCAGATCATCCGCACATGAAAACCGCCACGCGGCATGGTCCGTAAGTGGCGGTTTCTCACATTGCGAGTGGACCGGTTTATGGGGGAAAGGTCAACCCGCGCGAGCGGGGATGAACTGTCTGTAGTGATGAGAGCCCCACGGAGTGATGAGTGTTCCCCGCGTGAGCGGGGATGAACCGTGGCTGAACGGCAAGCGCCCGGTGCCCGACAAGTGTTTCCCGCACGAGCGGGGATGAACCGACCGCCGAGCTGCCGTACTGGAATGACCTCAAGTATTCCCCGCGCGAGCGGGGATGAACCGGTCACGGGGCCGGTGACCTCGAGGATCGCCTGGTGTTCCCCGCGGGAGCGGGGATGAACCGCTCTACACCACCGTCAAGGCCAACGGGGAAGAGTGTTCCCCTCGGAAGCGGGGATGAACCGAGTGACTAACCGCGCAAGCGAGGCCCAAAGCCATTGCGGGCAGGTTATGGTTTCAAAACCTACATGCACTGAGGGTGGGAGTAGGGAATTGCAGCAGCAACGTGATCGGGTCAGGCGCCCAAATAGCTGGCCCAGTGTTTCTCGCTGATGATGGCGATGTCGTTGCCGTCCGCGCGAAGCTCCACGGCTTTCTGGATTTTTCGACCATAGCTGGATTGAGCCCAGTCGGTACTGCCCAGGTTGCCGATCACCACGAAACATGTCTTGCGGGTGGGGTTGCTCTGCGTGTGGCCACCTCGCTCGATGATCTCAGCTTCGCACTCGGCACGGGTGCCGGTAATGAACTTGCCCGTGAGCACGAAATGACAATCATCAAATTCGATCACCGGTGCTGGATGGCAGAGGGGGAGGGTAGAGGACTGACGACTGGCGCTGGTGTTCTCACCTCTAGCTAAGGTTCCTCCACCGGTGTAGTCGAGTAGGAGTCCTAGCAGGTCGGCCTCTTCATCTGCATCCAGGTGGCCATCTTCCAGAGCATCACGAAGCCGTTCGAACAGAACGCTGAGGGGCCAGACTTGTAGAGATTCCGGTCGCTCTTCCAACCAGCGCAGCAGGTACTCTGCCTCGCTCTGATTGATGGCGCCATCGGCCATCACACCACGAGCTAGACCGATCAGTTCGCTCGCATCGCGATCAGCGTTGCGTGCCAGTACTAGGCGGCGGGTTACTGGCTGGCCATGGGGGTTGAGTGATGCAGATGACATGAATGGCTCCCTTGTTGTTTTTCATAGGGCAGCTTGTCCCTTTGGTCAGTTTGGCAAAGAGGGCTTTATAGCGCCGTAGGCGATCACTTACGTCTATGTGCGAAATAACCTACGTGTGAGCAATTGCTGGTCTGGGCGTTGGTAGCTTGGCATATCTAGGATGTTGGACTGACCTAGCAGAATGCACGACGAATGGTGGAGAGACTCATGAGCCTGTATGAGTGACATCTAGGTCTGATTCTTCTAGGCTGAGTTGAACGAAAGTGATGCAAGGAAGCTTCTATGGTTCAACGCAAACCATCAACTTGGTACCACCCTTCAGCACAAGACCCTCCTCGTTCGCATCATGCTGGCGACAAGTCTTTACGTCTACATACGAAGCGGAATTACTGTACAAGCCACGGGTATACACATAAGCCCTCTTTCCTAGGTAGAGATCACCTGCCTACTCAAGGGTGCGACCTTAGGTAACCTGCACGGCAGTCATCATAATTTGTTCTGGGGTATTGACAGGCTGAAATTTGATAAATTGAGGTTCTGTACCGTTTGGAGCCCAAGTAGAAAGCGATAAAGTTGGTTTGAAGTTAGATTGCGATTTGCAGCGGGCTGAATGAAAAATTTAGCCTTTGCTGGCGAGAATATAAAAAGCGCTTACTACAATAAATTTTTAAGCAGGGAGATACACATGCATAAATTCGGAATTATTTTAGTTGTATTAACATTTTCATTTTCGACACTGAGTCATGCGAAACAAGAAAATTACCCGCTCAGTCAGGCGGCAATCGAAAATGAAGTGGCGAACTTGCCATGGGAGACAGAGCCTGCCGATTACCATTTGTCAAAATCGAATAGCTCAGTTTACCTTCCTCAAGGTTTAGCGCTTCTAAGGGGGGATGGAGCCCGACGCTTCATGTATTTAAGTCAGGGTGTTGAGCACCCGAATATAGAGGCAACAATCATAAACTATGATAATCTCACACAGGTAACCTTTGCTTACCAAGACTCTGGGTATGTTAGTATTGATGATTGGAGTGAGATTGACCCCGATGATCTTTTGGAAGGAATAAGAAAGAACACGGAAAAAGCTAACGAAGAGAGGATTGAGAATGGTCTACCAAAATTACATGTGACGGATTGGCTTGTAAAACCAGTGCTAGATGAGAAAAATTATGCAGCTTATTGGGCAATTTTAGCCGAAGAAGGTAGTGGAAATGTAGTGAATGCAGTAGCCCTTAACTTGGGTAAAAAAGGTTTTGAAAAAGTAACTTGGGTAGGTACCAAAGAACAGTACCTTAATTCGGATGGCTTTCTAGAAACAATTTTGGATGAGCACGATTTTGATCAAGGTTTCCGCTATGCGGACTATTCAACAGGAGATAAAGTAGCTGCTTTCGGTATTGCAACTTTGGTAGCTGCTACGGCTGGCGGGAAGTCTAAAGCTGGAAAAACAACATTGGCGGCTATCGGCTTAGCAATACTCGCATTCATGAAGAAGTTTTTTATTGTGCCTATAGTGTTGTTTTTTGGTGGTTTTTGGGCGTTAGTGAAGAAAGGTTTTTCTAGCAAGGCTTCAGATCATAAGAAAATTGGCAAATAAGCGACCCCAGGGCTCTAACGGTGAGTGATTGTGCCGAGTAGGTAGCTGCGAGGCCCTTGTGGTGAGTCATTGTGCCTAGCTGACGGCTTCCTAGGCCTCATCCGCTAACCGATCTTGCCTGGAAGTAGGGTCCCGGAAGAATGAACTGGGCACAATCACTCGCCATTTGCCGGAGTCATGTGAGGTTGGTGTGTCGGGCCTCAGCAAAGGAGAAAGAAATGCAATCTATTGTGTTCATCGCATACTTGGTTCTTGGCCTTTTTCAGCTAGCTGCCGTCATGGCGGGACTGGAGGATTGGGTCGGTCTTCACTGGATAATTGCTGCTCCATTGGCTTTGTTCATTGCTTATATGCCACTTATAGGTACTGTCATCGGTATGTTTGGTGCTGTGACAGCCTGGCATTGGTCGTGGCTCGAGGCTGGGGGGCTTTTCTTTGGACCATTCCTGGTTATCGCCGTCATAGCAATGGGTGCTGGTGTTCTTGAAAATTTTTCGAACAGGTCTTAACCAATGCCATTAGCCGTGATCTACATCGCAGCTGCAATGCTTATCTTTGGTGCAGCGCCTATGCCATATGGCTATTATACTCTTCTCCGACTAGTAGCAACGATTGTGTTTGCCTGGGCTGCATTTGAAACCTACGGACGAAAAAAACAATACCTTCCGTGGATTTTTGGTCTGCTTGCGCTTCTTTTTAACCCCTTCGTGAAAATATATCTTCCAAAAGAGATATGGGCATTTATCGATATTGGCGCCGGTTTTCTCTTGCTGATGACTAAGCAGAATATATATAAGATGAAAAAGGAAAAATATAATTAGTTCTCTTCTTGTAAATTTTTTATTGGTTTTGCTTATTATGCCGGTCAGAATGAGACTGATAGTCATTTCTTAATACATATATTAACAGCCAAAGCTTATCAAGAGATCCGGCAAGTCAAGGTCTATCAGGATAGGGCTCCTGAAGATGTCACGTTGCTTGGCATCAAGCTTAGCCCTGTACTCAAGTGGATCCCTAGAGAGATATGTACTCGTGTCCTGTCAGATAAGGATGCTGGCATTAGAAAGGCGCCATGATATGACGCCTTTCTCGTCATTAGAAACTTTCTCTTGGAATACTTCTAGTGTTCATGTTGCCATTGGACACTCTGTAGAGAGAGACGGTATACCCCATGTACTGGTTTCCTTGTAATTGGAAGTTGAATTGGCTATCTGACTTGGAATATGCCGTATCAGGACCGAAGAGGTGGGTATTGCCATACCAGGTATCGCCTGAAGCGTAATAGAGCTTATAGCGTCCCATAGGAACATCAACATTGACCGTTCGTCCCCCATGAACATAGACAATAACCGCATCCCTCTCTGAAAGAGTTTTCAGTTTTATCACATAATCTTGCCCGGCTTGTGTCTTGATTTGGAATGGTGCCACCGCGTCACGCCTAGTCAGGTTCACCACCTTACCATTGTAAGGAAAGCTATGCGCTTGGTGTTTCTGCGCAAATGTATCTTTGGGCTGGTAACTTGAAGATGACGAGCTTTGGCTATCGACATAGATAAAGTAACCAAATAGACCAAAGATGATAATAGGCCACCAAATCCACCCCTTTTTTTGTGCCTCTTCCTTTTCTCTTGCAGCCTTCTTCTTGCTAGCCCTATCAAGACGGTTCATCAAATCCGGCAAAAGAGGCTTATCCTGATAGGACGGGTCCGTATACTCGGCTGCAATTTCACCCGACCATTTGTCGGTATGACTCAAGCCAAGAGAAGGACGTAAGCGTCCAATCGTCACTAGGGTGTCATTGAGGTTGTCATACGCAGCTTTGCGAGTTTTCGAGGAGAACACAAAATCCGCGTCGTCCCGAAGCGCTTTGTTGGGACACTCTCGCGCGGCACCGAGTGCCTGCCCGTCTGTCAGCGTTCGCTTGATGTTGAGTCTCTTATAAAAATTACGCATAACGCATCAAATACTCATAAGCATCATTGATCTTTTGGAAGTGCGATGTTGCCGCAGTAACAGCCTCATCGCCAAGGGAAATATAGCGGTCGGGATGATGGATCTGTGCCATGCGTCGATAACTTCTTTTGATATCCTGTTTGGTGGCACCCGGTTCTAGCCCTAGAATACCCAAGGCGTTCGCTTCCTTGAATGAAAAATCTCTGGCGTATGCGCCGGACTCACTCCCTCCCCGTGAGTGATAGGATTGCTCCTCTTGATGGCCCGACTGGCGAGAACTATCCTCTTGGGACTTTTTCTTCTTTTGAGACCATGCGTCTTTCCGGCTCAGATCGAGAATGTCGGGACAACTATGTCCTGTCAGCTCTATAAAAAGAGCATCGAGCGCCTTGGAAGATACATTCACCAGGTCGGAAAGGAAGCGAATGATGTGCACTTCCTCAGGAGATATGTTGCCATCCGCCATGGCCATTCCAATAGCTAACTGGATCAACAGGATGGCCCGTTCCCCCTTCATCTCTTCCGCAAGAATCTCACACGCGAGTTGCAAGGCGATGGTGTCGCCGCTGGAAGCAACCTTGATGACATATTCTGTGCTGATTTTGGTCTTGGAGGAGCTGACGATCTCTTGGAACTGCTCACGCTCCTGCGCATCAATATGGCCATCGGCTGACGCTAGCCAGGCTAAGATGAGAAGCATTGACGCACCGAGCTGATTTTCGCTTGTGAGCAGTTCTCTCTCGAATTCGCTGAAAAGGTTGTTTGCCGACCCCACAGTCCACTCCTTGGTTACGTTAAGTCCACTGAGGGTAAGAGTAGCAGAGGAGCCGGATCTGGCAATTCGACAAAAGGCGCTAAGTTGCTGAGATTCAGCCTCTTTAGGTACCCTCGTTGTGTTTGGATAAGATTGCCGCCGCACTTAGCGGTAGAGTATATGGTAGTTTTATAACTACGTTTTTAACTCCATCTCTTCTTTGCCACCGGTATGATGCCTAAAAAAAACACGTTGATGTTTATTTTTGCTAATTGTCATAGCGGTGTGAATTAAAATGGTGAAGAGCTAATCTGTTTCAAGCTTTCTGACAAATTAAGCCCAGCAAGAGTAGCAACTGAAAAAGGTGGCCGAAAAACTAGTAAAAAATAATATCGGATCCGTGCTTTAAGATATTAAATTAGTTTAATGATAATCTCGAGGCGTTGATGTATGAGATCGACAAGAGCGCAGTGAATGTGCTGGACATTTGGATCCGAAGCGCGCGGCATCAGCTCCCCAACAGCCCGCTCAGCGCCGCAAGCGAAAGCTTAAGAGCTATAACAATCCAAGCACTGGAGAGGTTGTCGAGACTCGTGGCGGAAATCAGCAGACGCTGAGGGCGTGGAAAGAAGAATTTGGTGACGAAACTACTATGAGCTGTGTGGTGCCCTGCTGGAGCGTGTGAGAGTGCCCAAACCACATTACTTCTTTGGCTAACAAGGCTGGATTGCCTTACCCCCGGGTCGGGTCTTCAGCTGATTCGGCAACGCTTTGCTCCCGACATGAGTCACCTATTTGTCACCTGGGACAGTAGTCAAAGAAAAACCGCCGCTGTGTGGCGTACCCAAGCGGCGGTTTTTACAGTGTTTTCTGGTCGGAGCGACAGGATTCGAACCTGCGACCTTTGCAACCCCATTGCAACGCGCTACCAAGCTGCGCCACGCTCCGACGGCGTTATCGGGCTAGTTGGCCGTTGATTCCGACCCCCGAGAACGAGGCGTATACTAGCGCGTCCTGCGGCAAATGAAAAGTCCCTTTTGCGCTTTCTTTTCAATTGCTTGGCCGGCAGGCTCGCCAGGCCCCGGATCATGCAGGTTCTGTCACACTATCAGCACGAGGATGGGCTCCTCGGGACCCGTATGGAGGAAGACACGATGCCGTTGATCATAGGAATGAGCATGCTGCTGGTGTGCCAATTCGCTGGGGAACTGGTGGCGAAGGGACTGACGCTGCCAATACCGGGGCCGGTGATCGGCATGGTGATCCTGCTGGTCGCGCTGATGATCCGTGGCCAGGTGCCGTCGAGCCTGCGCCTGGCAGGGGAGGGGCTGCTGCATTACCTGACGTTGCTGTTCGTGCCTGCCGGCGTGGGCCTGATGGTGCATTTCGAGCTGATCGGGGCCGATTTCTGGCCGATCGTGGTGACCCTGCTGGTCTCCACGGCCGTCACCCTCGGGATGACCGCCTGGATACTCGAGCGGCTGCAGCGCCGCTTCAGCCTGGGTAGCGGTCAGGAGGGGGATGATCGATGAATGTCGCGTCCTTCGACCAGTTGTGGGTCTACCTCTCGGGGAACCCTCTGCTCTCCCTGCTGGTGACCCTGCTGGTCTTCGCTCTGGCGGTGAGGATCAACGCCGCCGTGGGCGGCACGCCGCTGCTCCACCCGGTCACGCTGTCCATCGCGCTGCTGATTTCCCTGCTGCTGCTGGTGGACATGGACTATGCCACCTATTTCGAGGGGGCCCAGTTCATCCACTTCCTGCTGGGACCTGCCACGGTAGCTCTGGCGATCCCGCTGTACGACCATCGCGAGCGTGTGCGCCGCCTGCTGTGGCCATTGTTGATGGCCTGCGGAGTGGGGGTCTTCACCGCCGTCTCCTCAACCCTGGCCTTGGCGACGCTCCTCGGCGCGGACACCAAGACACTGCTGTCGCTGGCGCCGCGGTCGGTGACCTCGCCGATCGCCATGGGGATCGCCGAGCAGATCGGCGGCATTCCCTCGCTCGCCGCCGGCCTGGTGCTGCTGACCGGCTCCATCGGCTGCGCCCTGGGGCCCTGGATCTTCCGGCTGCTTCGCATCAAGGATCCGGCGGTGCAGGGTTTCACCCTGGGGATGGCGGCCCACGGTTTCGGCACGGCTCATGCCTTCGCGCGCATCGGCGCCGTGGCCGGCGCCTTCTCGGGCCTGGCCATGGGGCTGTCGGGCCTGGTCACGGCCTTCGTGCTGCCGTTGATCACAGGCATGCTCGGCATCGGCTGAGTGGCCCAGAAGGCGGTCTGGCGGACGGCACGATCGAGCGATCTCCTTCGAGTGATCTCGCTATAGACGAACGACCGGGAAGGCAGGAGGCTGCCTTCCCGGTCTCGTCTTTCCCGTCATGCTGGCACGAACCGCTCCCGGCCTGTCGGGGTCGGCTCAGATCTCTTCCCAGATGCGACGGCGGAACTCGTGGGAGAGCTCTGCAGCCCTCTTCATCCGTTCCATGTGGGCATCGGTGAGATCTGACATCAGGGACTGGTAGTGCTCCTGCATCTCGGCCGGTGTCTGGGGGGCACCACCATCGAAGGACTGGGCGATCTTCTGGCCGTTCTCGGCGAGCGTCTTGAGAAGCTCCGCCTCGAACTGCATGGCCTCGGCCATGCTCTGCATCCATGCCAACTGCATGCGTGCCATGGGCGTGGCGCCCTGGCTCCACTGCTTCTGCCACCACTCCATCATGGGTTCGGCGGCGGCCAGGGCAGGGTTGGTGGCGGTATCTTTGGTCTTGCTCATGATCGGTCTCCTCCAGTCTTCAGGGTGGCTGGGCATCAGCGTCGGCGAACATCTTGAGTATAGAAGATGACCAGTGGAATTGTGCGTTGCAGCGAAGCGCTTTCTGGGACTTTCTTGATCTGCCTCGTGAAAAAGTTCACGGGCCTCCGTCAGCGCCTGGACTAGGGTGAGTACATCATAATGGCGAAGACGAGGAGGGGAGCGATGTGGCAAGCGATCAAGTCGGTGCTGGCAGCCTTCCTGGGTGTGCAGAAGGACGAACGGCGGCGTGAGGATTTCGAGTCCGAGCGCCCCGGCACCTTCATCGTGGCGGGGATCATCATGGGGGTGGTGTTCGTGCTGTTGGTGGCCTTCGTGGCGGTGATGGCTGCGCGATGAACCTCGTCAGCGTTGACGGCCGCGTTTACCGGGCCTCGCAGGGGGACGTGACGAACTGCCGCACTCTTCTATACTCCTGCAAGCGCTAGCTAATACAACAATTATCATAGGAGGCGCCGATGCGCATGCTGCTCGTGTTGGCGGGAGGGCTGGCCTCCGCAGCCCTTACCCCGATTGCGCTGGCCAATGGCTGGAACATGCCGGAGGGCGTCACGGCGGTCAGCCGCGATATCTACTCCCTGCACATGATCATCTTCTGGATCTGCGTGATCATCGGGGTCATCGTCTTCGGCGCGATGTTCTATTCGCTCTTCCGCTACCGCCATTCGCGCGGTGCCAAGGCCGCCACCTTCCACGAGCACACGAGCGTCGAGGTCATCTGGACGGCGATCCCTTTGCTGATCCTGGTGGCCATGGCCGTGCCCGCCACCGCCACCCTCAAGACCATGTACGACGCCTCGGAAGCCGACCTCGACATCATGGTCACCGGTCAGCAATGGCGCTGGCACTACGAGTACCTGGGCGAGGATGTTGCCTTCACGTCCAACCTCGGCACGCCGCGCGAGCAGATCAGCGGAACCAGCGAGAAGGGCGAGAACTACCTCCTCGAGGTGGACGAGCCCCTGGTGCTGCCGGTAGGTCAGAAGGTGCGCCTGCTGCTGACGTCGGACGACGTCATCCACTCCTGGTGGGTGCCGGATCTCGCCGTCAAGCAGGATGCCATCCCCGGCTTCGTCAACGAGAACTGGGTGCGCATCGACGAGCCCGGCATCTACCGCGGCCAGTGTGCCGAGCTCTGTGGCAGGAACCATGGCTTCATGCCGGTGGTGGTCGAGGCCGTCGAGCAGGAGCAGTTCGACGAGTGGATGGCCGGGCGCAAGGAAGCGGCCCAGCAGGAGGCCATGAGCGCCGACCGGGAGTGGGGCATGGACGAGTTGATGGCGCGCGGCGAGAAGGCCTATGGCGCGGTGTGCTCGGCTTGCCACCAGCCGGATGGCAGCGGCAATCCCCCGGCCTTCCCCGCCCTGGCGGGCAACCAGGCACTGATGGATGACCGGGAGGGACACATCGACACCGTGATCAACGGGGTCTCTGGGGCCGCCATGCCGGCGTTCCGGAACACCTTAAGCCCGGTGGAGATCGCCGCGGTGATCACCTACGAGCGCAACGCCTGGGGCAACGAGACCGGCGACAGCGTACAACCGTCGGAAATCGCCGCGCTTATCGCCGGCCAGGGCGAATGACCGGCCCTTCCGCTTCTCTTACGTGATTGCCAACAGGGAGATTTCCGATGGCTTCCCACCTGCCTCCCAAGCCGACCCCGCAGCACAGCACGGCCACCGCCGGTGGCATGGCCGGTGCCGGGCATGCCCGGCCACGCTGGCTGATGCGCTGGCTGCTGACCACCAACCACAAGGAGATCGGGACCCTCTACCTGCTCTTCTCGCTGACCATGTTCTTTATCGGCGGGATCTTTGCCCTGGTGGTGCGTGCCGAACTGTTCCAGCCCGGCCTCCAGCTGGTGCAGCCCGAGTTCTTCAACCAGATGACCACCATGCACGGCCTGATCATGGTGTTCGGCGCCATCATGCCGGCCTTCGTTGGCCTGGCCAACTGGATGGTGCCGCTGCAGGTCGGTGCGCCCGACATGGCGTTGCCGCGTCTCAACAACTTCAGCTTCTGGTTGCTGCCGGTGGCCTTCCTGCTGCTGCTCTCGACCCTGCTGATGCCGGGGGGAGGTCCCAACTTCGGCTGGACCTTCTATGCGCCGCTCTCCACGACCTATGCGCCGCCGTCCACCAGCTTCTTCATCTTCTCGCTGCACCTCGCCGGGATCAGCTCGATCCTGGGCGCCATCAACATCATTGCCACCATCCTCAACCTGCGGGCCCCGGGGATGCGCCTGATGGACATGACGCTGTTCGTCTGGACCTGGCTGATCACCGCCTTCCTGCTGATCGCGGTGATGCCCGTGCTGGCCGGCGTGATCACCATGATGCTGATGGACATCAACTTCGGCACCAGCTTCTTCAATGCCGCCGGCGGCGGTGACCCGGTCCTCTTCCAGCACCTGTTCTGGTTCTTCGGCCATCCCGAGGTGTATATCATGATCCTGCCGGCCTTCGGCATCGTGTCGGCGATCATTCCCACCTTCTCCCGCAAGCGCCTGTTCGGTTACGCCTCCATGGTCTATGCCACGGCGGCCATCGCGATCCTCTCCTTCATGGTCTGGGCGCACCACATGTTCATCGTGGGCCTGCCGCTGGTGGCCGAGCTGTTCTTCATGTACACCACGATGCTGATCGCCGTGCCGACCGGGGTGAAGGTGTTCAACTGGGTGGCCACGATGTTCCGCGGCTCGATCAGCTTCGAGCCGCCCATGCTGTTCGCCCTGGCCTTCGTGGTGCAGTTCACCGTCGGCGGTTTCTCCGGGCTGATGCTGGCCATCGCGCCCGCCGACTTCCAGTACCACGACACCTATTTCGTGGTGGCGCACTTCCACTACGTGCTGGTTCCCGGCGCGCTCTTCGCGATTCTCGCCGGCGCCTACTACTGGCTGCCCAAGTGGACCGGCCACTACCCCTCGGTGCGCCTGTCCCAGTGGCACTTCTGGCTGTCGGTCATCGGCGTGAACCTGACCTTCTTCCCGATGCACTTCTCGGGCCTGGCCGGCATGCCGCGACGTATCCCCGACTATGCGCTGCAGTTTGCCGACTTCAACATGGCCTCGAGCATCGGCGGCTTCCTGTTCGGTGCCTCCCAGCTGCTCTTCGTGCTGGTGATCATCAAGTGCGTGCGTGGCGGCGAGAAGGCCCCCGCCCAGGCCTGGGAGGGTGCCGAAGACCTCGAGTGGAGCGTGCCCAGCCCGGCGCCGCTGCACACCTTCGAGACGCCCCCGGAGTTTCATCCCCAGCGCCACTGAGCGAGCCCGTCAGGGCACAGGAGGCAGGCATGAGCAGTCGTGACCAGCACGCCACACGCCAGGAGGGGGTGCGGCGGACCGTGACCCGCACCTTGGTGGTGCTCGCCGGTATGTTTGCCTTCGCCTTCGCCCTGGTGCCGCTCTATGACGTCTTCTGCGACCTGACCGGCCTCAACGGCAAGACCAGCGCGCGGGCCCAGTCGCTTGTCGACCAGGAGGTCGATGCGTCGAGAATGGTCACGATGCAGTTCATCACCCGCGGCAGCCAGGGGCTGCCCTGGCACCTCGAGGTGGATACCCGCCAGATACGGCTGCACCCCGGGCAGCGCGAGGAGGTGTTCTTCACCTTCCGCAACAATGGCGACGAGTTGACGCGCGCCCGCGCGGTGCCCAGCGTCTCGCCGTCGGAGGCGTCGCTGCATCTGCGCAAGTTGAGCTGCTTCTGTTTCCAGGAGCAGCAGCTGGCGGCCGGTGAGGGGCTGAAGGCGCCCCTGGTGTTCCAGCTGACCCGAGACCTGCCGCCCGACATCAAGACGGTGACCCTGGTCTACACCCTCTATCCCGTTCAGCCGGCGCAGGCAGAGGTTTCGCCCCATGGGCCGATCACAGAAGGAGACAGCGCATGAGTGGTGGCAGCTACTATGTACCCGAGTCCAGCAAGTGGCCGATCCTTGGGTCGCTCTCGCTGGGCGCGATGATGGTCGGCGCAGGCACCCTGCTGGTGCACGGCCTGGCGGGCATGCCGGTGATGGTGCTCGGCCTGCTGGCCATCCTCTCGGTGATGACGCTGTGGTTTCGCGATGTCATCCGGGAGTCGCGAAGCGGCCTCTATGACGCCCAGATGGATCGCTCCTTCCGCTGGGGGATGGGCTGGTTCATCTTCTCGGAGGTGATGTTCTTCGCCGCCTTCTTCGGTGCGCTCTACTACGTGCGCACCTTCGCTCTGCCGTGGCTGGACGGGGAGGGCGCCAAGGGGGTCGCGGCACTGCTGTGGCCAGACTTCACCGCCTCCTGGCCGCTGATGAACCCGCCGGATACCGCCATCGAGGGCCCCCACCAGACCTTCAGCCCCTGGCACCTGCCGCTGGTCAACACCCTGATCCTCGTGAGCTCCAGCATCACGCTGACCATCGCCCACGAGGGCATCAAGGAGGGCTTCCGGGACAGCGCCCGCTTCTGGCTCACCGTCACGGTGCTGCTCGGCCTCTTCTTCATCACCATCCAGGGGTTCGAGTACTACGAGGCCTATTCCCATTACGGGATCACCCTGCAGGCCGGCATCTACGGGGCCACCTTCTTCCTGCTCACCGGCTTCCACGGGCTTCACGTGATCATCGGGACCATCATCCTGGCGGTGATGCTGTGGCGCGTGCGTCAGGGCCACTTCACGGCCGACGATCACTTCGCCTTCGAGGCGGGGGCCTGGTACTGGCACTTCGTCGATGTGGTGTGGATCGGCCTGTTCACGTTCGTCTATGTCTTCTGAAGGCAGGCCTGCTGAGTCAGGGGCTTCCGGTGGGGGTCAGCCACCGAGGTCGCCGACGTAGAAGCCGAAGAACAGCAGGGCCAGCAACAGCGCGGCCAGGCCCACGCGCAGCTTGAGCGAGACCAGGACACGACGGGAGCGTCCGCCGTCCTTGATCAGGAAGCTCGCGCCGGCGGCCAGGCTGATCACCATGGCGAGGAAGACAAGGGCAATCAATATCTTGAGTAACATTCACGGCTCCATGAAAGCGTCGGAAGCGGTCAGTCATCGCCGTCCTGCCTTGGCGCGACGGGTCGGATGGTGGGGGTTCTGGTCCTGCCTGGTGGCGCTCGGCCTCGCTCTGGGACTATGGCAGTGGGAACGTGCCGCCGACAAGCGGGATTACCTGGCTCGCCTGGCCGCCGCTCCCCGGTTGGAGGCGCCTGCCGAGACCCCGCCGCCCGGAGCCCGCCTGGTCCTGCGAGGAGAGTACCTGGCCGCCGAGACGTTGTTTCTCGACAACCGGACCCATGAGGGGCGCCTCGGGGTGGCGCCCCTCACCCCCTTCCGTGATCTCCAGGGTCGGCGTTGGCTGGTCCAGCGCGGCTTCCTGGCGACCGGTCCGACCCGCGACGCCCCCTCGATCGAGACGCCCGGGGGCGTTGTGACGCTAGAGGGGCGCTGGCAGGCGTCGGGCGACGCCACCCCGCTGTTCGGTCCTAACCACGTGGGCAATCGCCTGCAGCGCATCGACCTCTCGGCCTGGGGGGCGGGCTTCGCCCATGCCGGCTGGCTGCACCTCGAGGAGGGGCCGGGCCATCTCGAGTCCTGGTGGCAGCCCAGCGTGGTGCCACCGGAACGCCACCTGGGCTATGCCCTGCAGTGGTGGGGGCTGGCCCTCGCCGCCCTGGTGATCATGCTGGTGGGCGCGCGTCGTCAGGCACGCGGCCCCGATCCGATGTCCATCCCGAGCAAGGAGAGTCCTCGATGACCCACGCCGGACGCCAACGCCTGAAACTGCTGGCCTTCTTCGCGATCTTCGCCCTGCCCGTCGCCGTGGCCTGGGGCATGGTGGAGTGGCGCATCGGCATTCCCGAGGGCCGCACCGCCCATGGCGAGCTGCAACCCTCGCTGCCGATCCTGTCGCAGTGGCCGCTGACGGCCGTGGAGAAGGACGGGGAGGGCGACTGGCTGCTGGCGTTCGACTGTCCCGAGCGCTGTGCCGAGCGTGCCGATCGCTGGTGGCGCCTGCATCGCGCGCTGGGGCGCGAGGCCGACCGGGTCAGTCGCCTGCGGATCGGGGGCGGCGGTGAGCCGCTGCCCGGCGCTGCCCTGTCACAGTGGACGGCCTCTCCCGAGTGGCGCTCTCCCCATCGGCTCTGGATCCTGGATCCCGAGGGGCGCCCGGTGCTGGGCTACGCCCCGGAGGTGGCGGCGTCCGACGTCCTGGACGACCTGCGACGCCTGCTACGCCTGAATCCCGAGCCTCCCATGGCGCGCTACGACCAGGCCTCGAGCGTGGTGGGAGGCGGCACTGATGGTCAGTAGCGCGTTGACAGCAGGGCAGGACAGCCGCCAGCGCTGGCTGGTGAGGCTGAGCTTCGTCGGGGTGGTCTTCACCGCCCTGGTGGTGCTGGTGGGGGCCTGGACCCGGCTGGTGGATGCCGGCCTCGGCTGCCCCGACTGGCCCGGCTGCTATGGCGCCCTGGTGGTGCCGGATGCCGAGCGTGCCCTGGCCCACTCCCCGGAGGTGCCCCTGGAGTCCGCCAAGGCCTGGATGGAGATGGTGCATCGCTATCTGGCCTCCACCCTGGGCCTGCTGGTCATCGGCCTGGTCGTGCTGGGCGCGCGCTGGCGTCGCGCGGCGGGCTATCCGTGGCGCACCAGCCTGGCGCTGCTCGCCGTGATCCTGGTGCAGGGCGCCTTCGGGGCCTTCACCGTGACGCTCAAGCTGTGGCCCCAGGTGGTCACCCTGCACCTGCTGGGCGGGCTCAGCGTGATGGTGCTCTTCCTGTGGCTGCATCTTCGCCTGCGTCGGTTCAGGCCCGGGGAAAGCCTCGAGGTGACCCGAAGACACCTGACGCCGCTGTGGGGCTTGGCCCTGCTGCTGCTGGTCGCCCAGCTGGCGCTGGGCGGCTGGACCTCGAGCAACTATGCCGGGATCGCCTGTCAGGGCTTTCCCACCTGCAACGGCCAGTGGTGGCCGACCATGGACTGGAGCGAGGGCTTCCATCTGACCCAGACGGTGGGGCCCAATTACCTGCATGGCCAGTTGCACGCCGAGGCCCGCAGCGCCATCCAGGTCGGTCATCGGCTGGGGGCCATGGCGCTGGGCATCAGTCTGATCCTGCTGGCCATGCGTTACCGGGGAACGGCCGGGATGCGTCCCTGGCTGCTGCTGCTGGTCGGAGCCTACGGCACGCAGCTGGTGCTGGGCGTCGCCAATGTGCTGGCATGGCTGCCCCTGTGGCTGGCCCTGCTGCATACCGCCGGGGCGGTGGCGCTGGTGGTGGCCATGACCCTGGCCCTGTGGCACTGGCGCTGGTCGACGGTGTCGGCGGGCGTCGTCTCGATGGGTGTATCCGCAACGAACGAGGAGTTGGCGCATGTCTGACGTGATGATGGAGCGTGCGGCGGTCGGCCACCTCGCCAGCTGGGGCTGGCGTGACCTCTACACGCTGTGCAAGCCCCGGGTCGTGGCGGTGATGCTGGTCTGCACCCTGGTCGGCATGCTGCTGGCGGCTCCCCTCCCGGGCGCGGAGGCCGTGGTCTTCGGGCTGGTCGGCATCGGCCTGGCGGCCAGCGGGGCCGCGGCCTTCAACCATGTGGTCGACCGTCGCCTGGACGCCATGATGCTGCGCACGTCACGCCGGCCACTGGCGACCCAGCGCATGCCCACGGCGCTGGCGCTGGGCTGGGCGATGCTGCTCTCGGTCTGTGGCATCGGTCTGCTGGCCTGGCAGGTCAACCTGCTGACGGCCTGGCTGACCCTCGGCTCGCTGATCGGCTATGCGCTGATCTATACCGCCTTCCTCAAGCATGCCACGCCACAGAACATCGTCATCGGCGGGGTGGCGGGGGCGGCGCCGCCGCTGCTCGGCTGGACCGCGGTGACCGGGCAGCTCGGGCCCGAGCCGCTGCTGCTGATGCTAATCATCTTCGCCTGGACGCCACCCCACTTCTGGGCGCTGGCGATCCACAAGCGGGACGAGTATGCCCGGGCCGGCGTGCCGATGCTCCCGGTCACCCACGGTGAGGCCTTCACGCGACTCCAGGTATGGCTCTACGGCTGGCTGACGGTGGCGGTGACGTTGCTGCCCTTCACCATCGGCATGAGCGGGGCGCTCTACCTCGTCGGCGTGATGGCCCTCAACCTGCGCTTCATGGTCTGGAACTGGCGGGTCTGGCGGGGCAACGATCCGAAGGCGCCTCTGGCGGCCTTCTGGTTCTCCATCCGCTATATCCTGGGTGTCTTCGGCATTCTGCTGCTGGACCACTATGCCGCCGCCTGGATGCTCGCCGCCTGACGCCGCCGGGGTTTCCCCCTCCGAGTCCCGAATGACAGGAGCCCGGCCATCCGGCCGGGCTCCTGGCGTTTCGCGTGGGCCTCGGCCCCTTCACCAGAAGGTCAGGATCAGGAAGTAGGCCATCAGGGTCACCACCACCGTGCTGACCAGGTTGAGCACGAAGCCGGCGTGGATCATCGACTGGATCCGCATGCGGCCGGTGGCAAACACGATGGCATTCGGGGGCGTGGCCACCGGCATCATGAAGGCGCAGCTGGCGGCGATGGCTGCGGGGACCGTGATCAGCAGGGGAGAGATGTCCAGCGACAGCGCCAGGGCGCCGAGCAGCGGCAGGAAGGCCGCGGCGGTGGCGGTATTGGAGGTCACCTCGGTGAGGAAGATGATCACCAGCACCACCACGCCGACCATGGCGAGCAGCGGAAAGGCGCCGAACATGCCGAGCTGCTGGGCGATCCATTCCGCCAGGCCCGAGCGGCTGATGGAGCCGGCCAGCGCCAGGCCGCCCCCGAACAGCAGCAGGATGCCCCAGGGGAGCTCCCTGGCGGACTCCCAGTCCATCAGGCGGGTCCCGTCATGGTGGCCGGCGGGCACCAGGAACAGGGCGATGCCGGCGATGATGGCGATGCCCGTGTCGGAGAGCCAGTCGACCCCGGCGTCGTTGAGCAGCGGGCGCAGCATCCAGGTCAGCGCCGCCAGCAGGAAGATCACGCCCACGCGGCGCTCGGGGGCGCTGATCCGGCCCAGCTTCGCCAGTTCGCCCCGGACCATGCCGGCGCTGTCCTCGCCGGCTTGCAGGTTGAAGCCGCGACGGGTCAGCCACCACCAGGCGCTGGCCATCATGGCGATGCTGATCGGCAGGCCGATGACCATCCACTGGGCGAAGCCGAGGTCGATTCCGCGGTCCTCGGCCAGGTAGCCGGCCAGCAGGGCATTGGGCGGGGTGCCGATCAGGGTCGCCACGCCGCCGATGCTGGCGGAGTAGGCGATGGCCAGCAGCAGGGCCGTGGCGTAGCGGCTCAGCTCCTCCGGGTCGCCGTCGTCCAGCAGGCTGACCACCGACATGCCGATGGGCAGCATCATGATCGCGGTGGCGGTGTTGGAGACCCACATGCTGAGGAAGCCGGTGGCCAGCATGAAGCCGCCGATCTGGCGGCGAGGCTCGTGGCCGACCAGGCGCAGGACGTGCAGAGCGATTCGCCGGTGCAGTTCCCAGCGCTGCATGGCGATGCCCAGCAGGAAGCCGCCTAGGAAGAGATAGATGATCGGATTGGCATAGCTGGCCGCGGTCTCCTTCATGTCACCGACGCCCAGCGCCGGCACCAGGGCCAGCGGCAGCAGGGAGGTGGCGGGGATCGGGATCGCCTCGGTGGACCACCAGGTGGCCATCAGCAGCGCCAGGCCGACACAGGCCCAGGCCGGATCGGACATCCCGGCAGGCACCGGAAGCACCAGGATCATCAGCACCCAGAGCGGGCCCAGCCACAGGCCGATGCGTGCGGAGAGGGCAGGCGCCGAGGGGGTGGCGTGGGTATCGTCGGTGGCGGGCATCGTCGCTCCTTGCTCGATGAATGGAAAGGGATCGGGGCAGGCCTTGCGCCGAGGAAGTGGCAAGACCTTATTGCCATCGCCCCGCGGCAAGCGTCAAGGCGGTCATTTCGGCTGCGGCCAGGCGGCGTGTAGAATGCGGCCTGACATGAACCCAACTGGACATGCCCATGACGCATACCCTGGCTCTGATTCTTCTCGGTCTGGGACTGGCCATCATCGCCGGTCTCGGGGCCTACGCCTTCACGCTCTGGAAGGAAGTGCAGCGTCGCAAGGCCTTCCAGCAGGACGAGCTGCGGCGCGCCCACGACAACTGTCTGGAGAATCTCGAGATGGTGGCCTCGGCGCTGGCGCAGGAGCAGGTCGACATCACCGAGGGCTCATGGCGCTGCAAGGTGCTGCTGGAGATCCTCGACCAGAGCCTGACCGAGCGTCCCGACTTCCAGGCTTTCGACGAGGTCCATCGCCGCACTCGACACCTGCATACCCACACCGCTCGCAAGGCCCTGAGCCCCAAGGAGCGCTTCCGCGAGGACCGCGAACGCCTGGCGGTCGAGGAGGAGATGCGCGAGCCGGTGCTGAAGGCCGCGGCGGCGGTGATCGAGTTTCGCCGGGGCTGGCCGGACAGCCTCCACTGAGCGGCGGGTGCGTAGAAGAACGCCCGACCCGGCAGGCTTCGATTGCAACCTTCCCGGCTCTGCTGCAAGCTTGTCGTGCCACGTAGATGGCTGATATGCGAATGGATGCTGCAGTCAACGTGGACGGACTGGCCTGGACGGCACTAAAGTGCTTACTTGGAAGGTGCAGGAAACGGTTCGGGGGCCGTTTCCCTCGTGTCATTCCTCGGAACCCCTTGACGATGGCAGCATCGATCTGACATCGCAGGAAGTTGTTAAGAAGAAAGGAAGGAGTCTTACATGAAGAAATCAACGACTGGCTTGTTGCTCGGTTCTGCTCTGGTGGTCGGCCTGTCCGGCTGTGCCAGTTCCGCTTCCCAATCAAGCGCCGGTGCCAGCGCCTCGGGCGATTCCTGGTACCAGCATCCCTTTGTCTGCGGCCTGGCCGGGGGCCTGATCGGCGGCGGCATCGGCTATGCCACGAGCGGCGAATCCGACGAGGACCAGGGTGCCGCCATCGGTTCCACCGCCGGCGCGACCATCGGTGCCATGCTGTGTGCCGATACCTCGCCGGCGCCGGCGCCGGCACCGCGCGACACCGACGGTGATGGCGTCAACGATGCCGATGACCAGTGCCCGGGGACTCCGGCCGGTGTGGCCGTGGATGCCGTGGGTTGCCCGCTGGACAGCGACGGTGACGGCGTGCCGGACTACCAGGACCAGTGTCCGGGTACTCCGGCCGGTGCCGAAGTCAACGCCCTGGGCTGCGAGGAAGACCTGGTGCTGCGCGACGTCAACTTCGAGTTCGACTCCGCGACCCTGACCATGGGTGCCGAGAACATTCTCGATGGCGTGGCCGAGAAGCTGCTCGCCAACAAGAACGTCCGCGTGCGCATCGAGGGTCACACCGACGCCGTGGGTAGCGATGCCTACAACCAGCAGCTGTCCCAGGAGCGCGCGGATTCCGTCGCCGCCTACCTGGCCAGTCAGGGCGTCTCGGCCGATCGCATGCGCACCATCGGCTACGGCGAGTCCCAGCCGATGGCCAGCAACGA
The DNA here is from genome assembly GCF_001886615.1 of Halomonas aestuarii. Classification (NCBI taxonomy): domain Bacteria; kingdom Pseudomonadati; phylum Pseudomonadota; class Gammaproteobacteria; order Oceanospirillales; family Halomonadaceae; genus Halomonas; species Halomonas aestuarii. The sequence continues at coordinate 3,466,138 of NZ_CP018139.1, read as the reverse complement.
GACCGATGCCGGCCGTGCCCAGAACCGTCGCGTGGAGCTGGGTGAGTGGGAGTGATCCTGCCCTGACCCGGACCACCGCCCCGGCGCTGCCCGGGGCGTGACGGAAGCAAGAGAAGGCGCCTTCGGGCGCCTTCTCTCGTTGCGGGCCGTTTCCTGCCCCGTCGCCCGCGCCGTCATGTCACCCGTGGCGCCACAGGGGGCGCTTCTGCTAGGCTAGGCGGCTTTCAGACCACGACCATTCGTCTGGCGACACGTGATCCCTGGTATGGATCACCACTGCGCACAAGGAAGCCTTCATGCCCATCGTGACCCTGCCCGACGGCAGTCAGAAAATCTTCGACGAACCCCTCACCGTGATGCAGCTGGCCGAGAACATCGGCCCCGGCCTCGCCAAGGCCTGTGTGGCCGGCAAGATCGACGGCGTCCAGGTGGATGCCGCCGACGTCATCGACCATGACGCCGAGGTGGCGATCCTCACCGCCCGTGACCCGGAAGGCCTGGAGGTCATCCGCCACTCCTGCGCCCACCTGATCGGCCATGCCGTCAAGCAGCTCTATCCCGAGGCGAAGATGGCCATCGGCCCGGTGATCGAGGACGGCTTCTACTACGATGTCGACTTCGGCCGCTCGGTGACGCCGGAGGACCTCGAGGCCATCGAGGCGCGCATGAAGGCCCTGATCGACCACGAGTACGACGTGGTCCGCGAGTACGTAGATCGCGACCACGCCATGCTCCAGTTCCTGCATCGCGACGAGCCCTACAAGCAGGAGATCGTCCGAGGGATTCCCGAGGGGGAGACCATTCGTCTCTACCATCACGAGGAGTACCTGGACATGTGCCGGGGGCCCCATGTGCCCAACACCCGGCACCTCAAGGCGTTCAAGCTGACCAAGCTGGCCGGGGCCTATTGGCGCGGCAATGCCGAGAATCCCATGCTGACCCGCATCTACGGCACGGCCTGGGGCGACAAGAAGCAGCTCAAGGCCTACCTCAAGCGCCTCGAGGAGGCCGAGAAACGCGACCACCGCAAGCTGGCCAGGAAGATGGACCTCTTCCACCTCCAGGAAGAGGCGCCGGGCATGGTCTTCTGGCATCCCAACGGCTGGACGATCTACCAGGCGCTGGAGCAGTACATGCGTCGGGTGCAGATCGAGCATGGCTACCAGGAGATCAAGACCCCCCAGGTGGTCGACCTCTCGCTGTGGAAGGCGTCCGGGCACTGGGGGCACTACAGCGACCTGATGTTCACCACCGAGTCGGAGAAGCGCGAGTACGCGGTCAAGCCGATGAACTGCCCCTGCCACGTGCAGGTGTTCAACCAGGGCCTGAAGAGCTACCGTGACCTGCCGCTGCGCCTGGCCGAGTTCGGTAGCTGCCATCGCAACGAGCCCTCCGGCTCGCTGCACGGCCTGATGCGGGTGCGCGGCTTCACCCAGGACGATGCCCACATCTTCTGCACCGAGGGTCAGATCCAGTCGGAGGCCGAGGCCTTCATTGCCCTCACGCTGCAGGTCTACAAGGAGCTCGGGTTCGAGGACGTGGAGCTCAAGCTCTCCACCCGCCCCGAGGGCTTCATGGGCGAGCCGGAACTGTGGGACCGCGCCGAGGCGGGTCTCGAGGCGGCGCTGGATGCCACGGGCCTCGGCTGGGAGCTCCAGCCGGGCGAGGGCGCCTTCTACGGGCCCAAGATCGAGTTCTCCCTGCGCGATTGCCTCAACCGGGTGTGGCAGTGTGGTACCCTGCAGCTCGACTTCAACCTGCCGGGTCGCCTGGGCGCCCAGTTCGTCGACGAGGACGGCACCCGCAAGACGCCGGTGATGCTGCACCGGGCGATCCTGGGTTCCTTCGAGCGCTTCCTGGGCATCCTGATCGAGCACTATGCCGGGGCCATGCCGCTGTGGCTGGCGCCGCAGCAGGCGGTGGTCATGACCATCACCGATGCCCAGCGCGATTATGCCGCGTCGCTGGTCCAGCGGCTGCAGAAAGTCGGTCTTCGCGTCAAGTCGGACTTGAGGAACGAGAAGATCGGCTTTAAAATCCGGGAGCATACGTTGCAGAAGGTCCCCTATCTCCTGGTGGTGGGAGATAAGGAAGTCGAGTCCGACTCGGTGGCCCTGCGCACCCGCAGCGGCGAGAATCTCGGGACGATGACGGTAGATGCCTTCATCGAGCGGATTCAGACCGAACGGCAATAGCGACATCTTCCAAGCGATAGTGGAGACGGAACCATCAAGAGAAGCAACCCCAGAGGGCGCGTTCAGGATAAACGCCCCCCGATGAACGAGCGTATTACCGAGGATCAGGTCCGCCTGATCGACAGTGACGGCGAGCAGCTGGGCGTTGTGCCCACCAGCGACGCGCTGGAGCGAGCCGAAGCCGCCGGTATGGACCTCGTGCAGATTTCCAACGCCGATCCCATCGTCTGCAAGATCATGGATTACGGCAAGTTCGTCTTCGAGCAGAAGAAGCAGAAGTCTGCTCAGAAGAAGAAGACGAAGCAGATCCAGGTCAAGGAAGTCAAGTTCCGGCCTGGCACCGACGAGGGCGACTACCAGGTCAAGATGAAGAACCTGGTGCGCTTCCTCGAAGGTGGCGACAAGGGCAAGGTCACCCTGCGCTTTCGCGGTCGTGAAATGGCGCACCAGGACATCGGTCGCAAGCTGATGGAACGGATCGCCGCCGATCTCGAGGAGATCGGGACCGTGGAGTCCTTCCCGAAGATGGAAGGGCGTCAGATGATCATGATCATTGCCCCCAAGAAGAAGTGATTCGACGGCCCGTTCAACGGTCGGAAGGCTTCCTGGCCTTCCGATGGCCCCGAATTTTCTGAAGAAACCTCGAGCGGAGTTAACCTCATGCCGAAAATCAAGAGCAACAGCGGCGCTGCCAAGCGCTTCAAGAAGACGGCCAACGGCTTCAAGCACAAGCAGTCGTTTCGTAGCCACATCCTGACCAAGAAGTCCACCAAGCGGAAGCGTCAGCTTCGTGGGATGAAGCAGATCCACGATGCCGACAAGCAGCTGGTCCAGCGGATGCTGCCGACCCTGTAATTCCCCGGGTGAACCCCTCTAACGTCAGGAGATAGCCATGACTCGTGTCAAGCGTGGTGTCGTCGCACGTCGTCGTCACAAGAAGATTCTCAAGCAGGCCAAGGGCTACTACGGTGCCCGTTCACGCGTCTTTCGCGTGGCCAAGCAGGCCGTCATCAAGGCCGGTCAGTATGCCTATCGTGACCGTCGCCAGCGCAAGCGCCAGTTCCGCGCCCTGTGGATCCAGCGCATCAACGCCGGTGCCCGTCAGCACGGTCTGTCCTACAGTCGCTTCGTCGGTGGCCTGAAGAAGGCCGGTATCGAGATCGACCGCAAGGTGCTGGCCGATCTGGCCGTTCACGAGAAGGCTGCCTTTGCCGCCATCGTCGAGAAGGCCAAGGCTGCCCAGTAAGGGAGTCGACCCTGGCCGGTGAGCGCGACGTGTCGCGTCACCGGACCATGATCGTCGCAGGGGAAGAGCAGCCGCTCTTCCCCTGTTTTTTTGACAGACGTCTTTGAAAGACTTCGGAGCTCAACGGATGGACCACCTTCCCACTCTGGTTGCCGAGGCCCGCGACGCCATCCACGCCGCCGACAGCCTGGCCGCGCTGGACGAGCTGCGCGTCCGTTATCTCGGCAAGAAGGGCGAGATCACCGCCCTGCTCAAGGGGCTCGGCAAGCTGCCCGCGGAGGAGCGCCCGGCCGCCGGCGAGCGGATCAACGAGGCCAAGCAGGCGCTGGGCCAGGAACTGGACGGGCGCCGCCAGGCGCTGGAGAAGGCGGCCCTCGAGGCTCGCCTGGCCGCCGAGCGCCTGGACGTGACCCTGCCGGGGCGCGGCCAGCCCACCGGCGGCCTGCACCCGGTCACCCTGACCCTGGAGCGCATCGAGGGGCTGTTCACGCGCATCGGCTACGACGTGGCGGTCGGCCCCGAGATCGAGGACGACTACCACAACTTCGAGGCCCTCAACATTCCCGCCCATCACCCGGCGCGGGGCATGGCCGACACCTTCTACTTCGATGCCACCCGGCTGCTGCGCACCCACACCTCGCCGGTGCAGGTGCGGACCATGAAGTCCTCGGAGCCGCCGATCCGCATCGTCTGTCCCGGCCGCGTCTACCGCAGCGACTCCGACCTGACGCACACCCCGATGTTCCACCAGGTCGAGGGGCTGCTGGTCGACGAGGATGTCAGCTTCGCCGACCTCAAGGGCACCATCCAGGATTTCCTGCACGCCTTCTTCGAGCGCGACGACCTCTCGGTGCGCTTCCGCCCCTCCTACTTCCCCTTCACCGAGCCCTCGGCCGAGGTCGACATCGAGTGCGTGATGTGCAGCGGCGAGGGATGCCGGGTCTGCTCGCACAGCGGCTGGCTGGAGGTGATGGGCTGCGGCATGGTGCACCCCGAGGTGTTCCGCCACTCCGGCATCGATACCGAGCGCTTCACCGGCTTCGCCTTCGGCATGGGCGCCGAGCGCCTGGCCATGCTGCGCTACGGCGTCAACGACCTGCGGCTGTTCTTCGACAACGACCTGCGCTTCCTGCGCCAGTTCGCCTGATCGCCCACCGGATAAGCAGAACACAGGAGTTGTCATGAAATTTTCCGAACAGTGGCTGCGTGACTGGGTCTCGCCGGCTCTCTCCACCCAGGCGCTCGCGGACCAGATCACCATGGCCGGCCTCGAGGTCGATGCCGTGGAGCCCGTGGCCGCGAGCTTCACTGACGTGGTGGTCGCCGAGGTGGTGGAACTGACGCCGCACCCCGACGCCGACAAGCTCAACGTCTGCCAGGTCGACGATGGCAGCGGCGAGCGGGTGCAGGTGGTCTGTGGCGCCCCCAACGTGGCCCAGGGGCAGAAGGTGCCCTTCGCCCGGGTCGGGGCCGTCCTGCCAGGCGACTTCACGATCAAGAAGGCCAAGCTGCGTGGCGTGGAGTCCCGTGGCATGATCTGCTCCGCCTCGGAGCTCGGCCTTGCGGAGGAGACCTCCGCCGGCATCCTCGTGCTGCCGGCCACGGCGCCGGTGGGCGAGGGCTTCCGAGACTTCATGAAGCTGGATGACCACACCATCGAGGTCGACCTCACGCCCAACCGCGGGGACTGCCTGAGCCTCAAGGGCCTCGCCCGCGAGGTCGGGGTCCTCAATCGCCTGCCGGTCGAGGGGCCGACGATTGCCGCGGTGGCGCCCGTCCATGACGAAACCTTCCCGGTCCGCGTCGAGGACGCCGAGCGGTGCCCGCGCTACCTCGGCCGCCTGATCAAGGGCGTCGACGTCACCGCCGAGACCCCGCTGTGGATGGTCGAGCGGCTGCGGCGCAGCGGCATTCGCGCCATCGACCCGGTGGTGGACGTCACCAACTACGTGATGCTCGAGCTCGGTCAGCCGCTGCACGCCTTCGACCGAGCCAACCTGCACGACAGCGTGATCGTGCGCCTGGCCCGCGAGGGCGAGCGCCTGGTGCTGCTCGACGGCCAGGAGATCACCCTGGATGGCGACACCCTGGTGATCGCCGACGAGCGCGGCCCGCTGGCCATCGCCGGCATCATGGGCGGCGAGCACTCGGGCGTGGGCGCCGAGACCCGAGACATCTTCCTCGAGTCGGCGTTCTTCTCGCCGCTGGCCGTGGCCGGCCAGGGCCGCCGCTACGGGCTGCACACCGATGCCTCCCACCGCTTCGAGCGGGGCGTCGACCCGGCGCTCGCCCGCGAGGCCGCCGAGCGGGCCACCGCGCTGCTGCTGGAGATCACCGGCGGCGAGCCCGGGCCGCTGGTCGAAGTGGCCAGTGAGGCGCACCTGCCCGGAGCCCGCGAGACGACCCTGAGGGCGGCCCGCCTCGAGCAGGCGCTCGGCAAGTCGCTGCCCGCGGACGAGGTCGCCGAGATCCTCGAGCGCCTGGGGCTCGGCGTCGAGGCCACCGGCGAGGGCTGGGCGGTCACGGTGCCGAGCTGGCGTTTCGACATCGCCATCGAGGAGGACCTCATCGAGGAGGTGGCGCGCATCCACGGCTACAATCGCCTGCCGGTGCGCCGCCCCCAGCTGCGCCTGGCCCTGCGGCCCGCCCACGAGGCCCACACGCCGCTGGCGCGGCTGCGGCGCCAGATGGTCGCCCGCGGCTACCAGGAGGCCGTGACCTACAGCTTCGTCGCCCCGGAGCTGCAGCAGGCGCTGCATCCCGAGGCCGTCTCGCCGGCGCTGGCCAATCCCATCTCCAGCGACCTGTCGGTAATGCGGGCCAGCCTCTTCCCGGGCCTGGTGCGGGCGCTGACCCATAACCTGAACCGTCAGCAGAGCCGCGTGCGGCTGTTCGAGACCGGCCTGGTGTTCCGGGGCGAGCTCGATCACCTGCACCAGATCCCGATGCTCGGGGCGCTGGTCTGCGGTCCCCGCGAGCCCGAGGGCTGGGCCGGCGACAAGTCCCCGGTCGACTTCTTCGACCTCAAGGGCGATCTCGAGAGCCTGCTGGCCCTGGGGGAGCCCGACGCCTGGCGCTTCGAGCCGGGGGAACATCCGGCCCTGCACCCCGGACAGTGCGCGCGCGTGCTGCACCGAGGCGAGGAGGCCGGCTGGATCGGTACCCTCCACCCGGCGGTTCGGGCGAGTCTTGGCCTCAGGGTCGATGCTCTGCTCTTCGAGGTGCGTCTCGATGCGCTCACCCAGGGCAGGGTGCCGGCCTTCACGCCGCTGTCGCGCCATCCCGAGGTGCGTCGCGACCTGGCCTTCCTGGTCCGCGAGGAGCTGCCGGTGCAGTCCCTGCTCGACACCATCCGCGCCCAGGCCGGCGAGTGGCTGGTGGATTCGCACCTGTTCGACGTCTACCAGGGCAAGGGGGTGTCGGAAGGCCACAAGAGCGTGGCCTTGGGCTTGACCTGGCAGCATCCATCGCGCACGCTTAATGACGAGGAAATCAATCAGTTGGTTGATGCCATCGTCGCCGAGTCACGGCAGCATCTGGGTGCGGAGCTGCGCGCGTGAGCGCGCAGCGACACGGCGAGCGGCAGGACCAGCGCCACGAGGAAGACAACATGGGTGCGTTGACCAAGGCGGAACTGGCCGAACATCTGCACGCCGAGCTTGGCCTCTCCAAGCGCGAGGCCAAGTCCATGGTGGAGACCTTCTTCGAGGAGATTCGAGGCTGTCTCCGCGAGAACGAGCAGGTCAAGCTGTCGGGTTTCGGCAACTTCGACCTGCGCGACAAGCGCGAACGCCCCGGTCGCAATCCCAAGACCGGCGAGGAGATTCCCATCTCCGCGCGTCGCGTGGTCACCTTCCGGCCCGGGCAGAAGCTCAAGAGCCAGGTCGAGGGGTACGACGGCGAGGTGCAGTGAGACCTGCCGTTCGGAAGATAAGGACGCCACTCCCGGGAGTGGCGTCCTTTCGTTGATTCCCCGGTGTCGCGGCTCAGACCGCGTTGCCGTTCTCCAGTGCCCAGGTGATCACCACCTTCAGCACGTAGCCCAGCATCCCGGCGCCCAGCACCACGAACAGCATGATGGTGCCGAAGCGACCGGCACGGGACTTCTTCGCCAGGTCCCAGATGATGAAGCACATGAAGATGATCAGTCCGCCGATCATGATCGGCGTGATCCAGGTCTCGAAGGTGTGCCGCATGATGTCTCCCTGCAGGAACGTGAAATCCTGACCATTATACTCGGACTCTACCGGCTCGGCAGCCATCACAACGTGGCCCCATGCCGCACCCCCGTGTTAATATCTGAGCGAAATTCTCAGGTAATTCCATGACATGCCCATGCTCAAGATCTTCGTAGGCACCATGTATGGCGGTGCCCTGGACGTCGCCGAACAGGTCAAGCCGCTCTTCGAGGACGCCGGCTACGAGGTGGCCATCTTCGATCAGCCCACCCTCGACGACCTGGTCGGCTCACCCACCGATCTGGCCCTGTTCTGTGTCTCCACCACCGGCAGCGGGGACCTGCCTGGCAACATCGTGCCCTTCGTCCGGGACCTCGAGGAGCAGAGCCCCGGCCTGCCCGAGCTCCGCTACGGCCTGATCGCCCTGGGCGACAGCTCCTACGGCGAGACCTTCTGCGGTGGCGGGCGCCACCTCGACGCCCTGCTCGAGGGGCAGGGCGCGCGGCGCCTCGGCGAGCGGCTCGAGGTGGATGCCATGGAGACCTTCATGGCCGACGATGAGGCCCTTCCCTGGGTCGAGGCCTGGATCGATGCCCAGCAGCTGAAGGTGGCCTGAGGTGGGGGCGACGCCGACCGCGGAACGCCTGAGCCTGCTGCTGGGGCTCGGCGTGATGATGCTGGCGACCCTGCCACGCTACCTCGTCGCCGGTCTCGAGACGCGCCTGTCGCTGATGCTGATGGCGATCGCCGTGGTCGCGGTCGTGACCCTGCTGCAGTGGCAGCTGCTGGCGCGCGAGGCCCGCGCCCGCCTTCCCGGGCTGTTGCGTCGACTGGCCCTCTGCCTGGTGGTCGGCGTGGTCATCATGACGGCCTGGCATGCCCTGACCAGCGACTTCTTCGGCTGGGAGCTGCTGGCGTCCCACGGCGCCACCCTGGGCCTGCTGCTGCATGCGGTCTGGCTGTGGTGGCGGCCCGCCGCCCCCTGACGGCGCGGCGCCGGAGAGTCTCAGTCTCGGCCTAGCCTCGAGCCCCCGCCGGATCATCGATCCGGCGGGGGCTTTTTGTATGGGCGGGCAGTATGGACGGGCATTGTTGGCGGAGGATACGGCGGCGCCGGGAGGTCCCGGCGCTCGTCGTGCGCTATCCCAGGGTGTAGCAGGGCACGTATTGCCCGGCGAGCTTCATGCGCCCCTGGGCGACGAAGGAGGTCAGCAGCTCGTCCAGGCGCGCCATCAGCTCGGACTCCGCATGCAGGCGGAAGGGGCCGTGGGCCTCGATGGCCCGCAGGCCCTTTTCCTTGACGTTGCCGGCGACGATGCCGGAGAACGCCCGTCGCAGGTTGGCGGCCAGCTCGTGCACCGGCTGCTCCCGATGGAGGGCGAGGCTCGCCATGGCCTCGTGGGTGGGCTCGAAGGGCTCCTGGAAGTCCCGGGCCACGGTGAGGCGCCAGTTGTAGTAGAAGGCGTCCTGGCGGCTGCGGCGATACTCGGTCACCGTGTCGATGTTCTTGCGCATGGTGCGGGCCACCTCGACGGAGTCGTCGACGATGATCCGGTAGTGGCGGCGCACCTTCTCGCCCAGCGTGTAGACCAGGAACTCGTCGATGCGCTTGAAGTAGTCGGCGGAATCCGCCGGGCCGGTGAAGATCACCGGCAGTTCCATGTCGGCGTTGTCCGGGTGCAGCAGGATCCCCATCAGGTAGAGGATCTCCTCGGCGGTGCCCACGCCGCCGGGGAAGACGATGATGCCATGGCCCAGGCGCACGAAGGCCTCCAGGCGCTTCTCGATGTCGGGCATCACCACCAGCTCGTTGACGATGGGGTTGGGGGCCTCGGCGGCAATGATGCCGGGCTCGGAGACCCCCAGGTAGCGTCCCTCCCGACGACGCTGCTTGGCGTGGGCCACGTTGGCGCCCTTCATCGGGCCCTTCATGGCGCCCGGCCCGCAGCCGGTGCAGATGTCCAGCTCCCGCAGGCCCAGGTGATAACCTACGGACTTGGTGTAGTCGTACTCCTCGCGGGAGATCGAATGGCCTCCCCAGCACACCACCAGGCTCGGGTCCCGGCCGGGCTTGAGGGTGCCGGCCTTGCGCAGGATGTGGAAGACCGCGTTGGTGGTCCCCTCGGCGGTCTGCAGGTCGAAGCGGTGGCGGGTCTGGATCTCGTTGTAGACGTAGACGATGTCGCGCAGCACCGCGGAGAGGTGCTCGCGGATGCCGCGGATCATCCTGCCGTCGACGAAGGCCTCGGCGGGGGCGTTGGTAATCCGCAGGCGCACGCCGCGATCCTGCTGGAGCACCTCGATGTCGAAGTCATGGTAGGTCTCCAGCAGGGCCAGGCCGTCATCGGTGGGATTGCCGCAGTTCAGTACCGCCAGCGAGCAGTTGCGCAGCAGGTCGTGCAGTCCGCTCCGGGAGGTGTCGTGCAGGCGCTCGACCTCCTGCTGGGAGAGGATCTCGAGGCTGCCTTCCGGCGAGATGGTGGTGGAGATGGTGTCGGGCATCCGTGGCGTTCCCTGTCGTCATGGCCGGATTGGTCGTCTGGGGATGCTACCACGGCGGCCGGCGGGCGGGCATCGCTGCGGGCCCGGCGCCCAGCTGATAGAATCGGCGTTGCCCGGCCACTGCCCTCGACGTGACGCCCCATGTTCAACGCCCGCTATTTCCGCACCTTCATCACGCTGGTCGAGACCGGCAGCTTCACGCGTACCGCCCGGCGCCTCGAGATGACCCAGCCCGGCGTCAGCCAGCATGTCCGCAAGCTCGAGCAGTACCTCGGCAAGTCGCTGCTGGATCGCCAGGGGCGGCGGTTCGTGCTCACCGAGGCCGGGCGTCGCGCCTACGACTACGCGCTCAAGCTGTTCGCCGAGCACGAACAGTTCCGCCACTCCCTGGACAACGACAGCCTGGACAGCGGCGAGTGTCGCCTCGCCTCGCCGGGCAGCGTCGGCCTGATGCTCTATCCCTTCATCCTCGGGCAGCAGCAGATGCAGCCGGGCCTCACGGTCAGCTACAGCTTCGCCTTCAACAGCGAGATCGTCGCCGACGTGCTGGCCGGTCGCCATGACCTGGGAATCGTCACCGAGCCCGTGCGTCACCCCGAACTGCACTGCGAGCCCTGGCATCAGGAGCCGCTCTGCCTGGTGGTGCCGGCGGACTTCGCCGGCAGCGGGCTGGCCGACCTGATGGGGATCGGGGTCATCGGCTATTCGGGCGGCGACGACCATGCCGGGGCGCTGTTGCGCGCCAACTTCCCCGACTTCCGCTCCATGAGCCACTTCCCGCGCCAGGGCTTCACCAACGAGGTGAGCATGGTGCTGGATGCAGTGGCCCGGGGGCTCGGCTTCGCCGTGGTCTCGCGGGTGGTGCTGGAGACCTCGCCCTGGCAGCGCCAGGTCAAGGAGCTCTCGCTGACGCAGCCGGCCCACGAGTTCCTGTACCTGGTGACGCGCGCCGGCGCCGAGATGCCGCGTCGCTACGTCCGGCTGCTCGAGGGCTACCGCGAGCAGCGCCGTCACGAGCGCTTCGGCCACGGCGAGGTGATGGAGGGGTGATGAGCCGCTGACGGAGGGCCGAAGCCGATCGGGAGCGGAACGAGCAGGGCCCCGCCGAGGCGGGGCCCTGCTCCATGGCCGAGGGGGAGGGCGCCGCGCCGGCGGCGCCCGTCACTCAGGGTCAGTCACGTCCTTCAATCACGATACTCGTCGATGCTCGGGCAGGAGCAGATCAGCTGCCGGTCGCCGAAGACGTTGTCGACCCGGTTGACCGCCGGCCAGTACTTGGCGGCCCGGGTTGCCTCGGAGGGGAAGGCGCCGAGCGCACGGGAGTAGGGGCGCTCCCAGCCCTCGTCCATCAGGTCGGCCATGGTGTGCGGGGCATTGACCAGGGGATTGTCGTCCGCCGGCCAGTCGCCGCGCTGCACCGTCGTGATCTCCTCGCGGATCGCGATCATGGCGTCGCAGAAGCGGTCGAGCTCGTAGCGTGACTCCGACTCGGTGGGCTCGATCATTAGGGTGCCCGGCACCGGGAAGGACATGGTCGGCGCGTGGAAGCCATAGTCCATCAGGCGCTTGGCGATGTCCTCCTCGCTGATGCCGGACTCGGCCTTCAGCGGGCGGATGTCGATGATGCACTCGTGGGCCACCGTGCCGTTCTCGCCCTTGTAGAGCACCGGGTAGTGCTCCTCGAGTCGTCGGGCGATGTAGTTGGCATTGAGGATGGCCAGTTCGGTGGCCTCGCGCAGCCCCCGCGCGCCCATCATCTTGATGTAGGCCCAGGAGATCGGCAGGATCGAGGCCGAGCCGAAGGGCGCCGCCGAGACCGCGCCGCAGCCGGCCTCGACGCCCTCGATCGGCGTCACCACGTGGTTGGAGACGAAGGGTGCGAGGTGCGCCTTGACGCCGATCGGGCCCATGCCCGGGCCGCCGCCCCCGTGGGGGATGCAGAAGGTCTTGTGCAGGTTGAGGTGGCTGACGTCGCCGCCGAAATCGCCGGGGCGGGTCAGGCCCACCTGGGCGTTCATGTTGGCGCCGTCGATGTACACCTGCCCGCCGTGGTCATGCACGATCTCGCACACCTCGCTCACGTTGGTCTCGAAGACCCCGTGGGTGGAGGGGTAGGTGATCATGACCGCCGAGAGGGCGTCGCGGTGCTTCTCGGCCTTGGCGCGCAGGTCCTCGATGTCGATGTTGCCGTCGCCGTCGCACTCCACGACCACCACCTTCATCCGCGCCATGGCGGCGGAGGCCGGGTTGGTGCCGTGGGCGGAGCTCGGGATCAGGCAGACGTCGCGGTGTCCCTCGCCCTGGGACGCCTGGTAGCGACGGATGGCCACCAGCCCGGCGTACTCGCCCTGGGCGCCGGAGTTGGGCTGCATGGAGATATGGTCATAGCCCGTCACCTCCACCAGGAAGGCGGCCAGCTCGTCGATCATCTGCCGGTAGCCAGCCACCTGGTCGCGGGGAGCGAAGGGGTGGATGCGCGCGAATTCCGGCCAGGTGATGGGGATCATCTCGCTGGTGGCGTTGAGCTTCATGGTGCAGGAGCCCAGCGGGATCATCGCATGGGCAAGCGACAGGTCCTTGTTCTCCAGGCGCTTGAGGTAGCGCAGCATCTCGGTCTCGCTGCGGTAGCGCTTGAAGGTGGGGTGCGTCAGGAAGTCGGATTCCCGGGCACAGCTTTCCGGGATGCCGGTGAGCCCCTCGGCCAGCACCCGGTCGTCGAGCTCGCGCACGCCGAGGCCGTGCTCCTCGCCCAGCAGCACGTCGAACAGCACGTCCAGGTCGTGGGCGGTGGTGGTCTCGTCCAGGCTAAGGCCCACGTCGCCGCCTTCGAAGTAGCGCAGGTTCAGGTCGTGGGTCATGGCGCGGCCGTGGATCTTGCCGGCGTCCACGCCGGCCAGCCGCAGGGTGTCGAACCAGCTGTCATGAGCAAGTTTCACGCCCTTCTCCTGCAGCCCCGTCGCCAGGATCGTCGTCAGGCGATGGATGCGCGAGGCGATGGTGCGCAGCCCCTCCGCGCCATGGTAGACGGCGTAGAAGCCGGCGATGTTGGCCAGCAGCGCCTGGGCGGTGCAGATGTTGGAGGTGGCCTTCTCGCGGCGGATGTGCTGCTCCCGGGTCTGCATCGCCATGCGCAGGGCGGTGTTGCCGCGGCTGTCCTTCGAGACCCCGATGATGCGGCCCGGGATCGAGCGCTTGAGCTTGTCGGTGGTGGCGAAGAAGGCGGCGTGGGGGCCGCCGAAGCCCATCGGCACGCCGAAGCGCTGGCTGTTGCCCACCACCATGTCGGCGCCCAGTACGCCCGGCTCCTTGAGCAGCACCAGGCCCATGATGTCGGCGACCACGCAGGTCATCACGCCGCGCTCGCGTGCGGCGTCGATCAGCGGGGCCAGGTCGCGGACCTGGCCACTGTTGCCAGGGTACTGCAGCAGGGCACCGAAGACCTCGTGCTCGGCGAGCTCCTCGGCCGGCGCCACCACCAGATCGAAGCCGAACCAGGCCGCGCGGGTGCGCACCACGTCCAGGGTCTGGGGGAAGACGTCCTCGGCGACGAAGAAGGTATCGCTCTTGGCCTTCTTGTTGGCCCGCTTGCACAGCGCCATGGCCTCGGCGGCGGCGGTGGCCTCGTCGAGCAGGGAGGCGTTGGCGAGCTCCATGCCGGTGAGGTCCATCACCATCTGCTGGAAGTTGAGCAGGCCCTCCAGGCGGCCCTGGGAAATCTCCGGCTGGTAGGGCGTATAGGCGGTGTACCAGCCCGGGTTCTCCAGGACGTTGCGCTGGATGACCGTCGGCAGATGGGTATCGTAGTAGCCCTGGCCGATATAGCTGCGGGCCACGCGGTTCTGGCGCGCCAGGCGCTTCAGGTAGTCCAGGGCCTCGGCTTCCCCCTTCGGCGGGTCCAGGTCCAGCTCACGGCCCAGGCGAATGCCGGCGGGCACGGTGGCCTCCATCAGCGAGGGGAGGCTCTCCATGTCCAGTGCGGCGAGCATGCCCGCTACGTCGGACGCGGTCGGTCCGTTGTGGCGCTGGAGGAAGGCATCGTGAGCGGCCAGATCGGCCAGTCGGCGGTTGTCGAAAGCCATGGAACACCCTGTGTGCGTGGCGGGGCGGGGCCCCGGAAAGTCAGTGAAGTGCCGGCCCCGTCAGGACGGGGCTCGGAGGTGGCGCTAAACGCTCGTCCTGCCGGCTCGGGCGCCGGCAGGACGAGGGCGCCGGGGGAGGATCAGTCCTCGGCGGCGGCCACCGCCTTGTAAGCGTCGGCGTCCAGGAGTTTTTCCAGCGCGGCCTCGTCGTCGAGGCGGACCTTCATGATCCAGCCGTCCTCGTAGGGCGACTCGTTGACGGTCTCCGGGGCATCCTCCAGGGCCTCGTTGACCTCGAGGATCTCGCCGGCAACCGGCGCGTAGAGGTCGGAGGCGGCCTTGACCGACTCGATGACGCCGAACTCGTCGCCGACGGAGAGGGTGCTGCCGACCTCGGGGAGCTCGACGAAGACCACGTCGCCCAGCGCTTCCTGGGCATGGTCGGTGATGCCGATGGTCACGCTGCCGTCGCCGTTGTCGAGGACCCACTCGTGGCTTTCGGCATAGCGCAGGTTGGCGGGGATAGAGCTCATCGTGATTTCCTATACGAAAAAGGTTTTCGGATCCGCGAATGCTAACGCCATTGGCGGCATTTGGCGAGTCCTCCCGGCGGGCCGGGAGGGCGGCGACCGCCCCTTGGCCCGTTCACAGGGTGGTCGGCGCAGCCTCGTTCGTCCAGTGGCGGGCCCGCTGCCAGGCCTGATGTCCCGTCGATCACCGCCTGAGGCCTCCCTGCCGCGCGGCCTGGCGGGCCAGTCCGGCCAGGGGGGAAGCGGGCGCGGGGGGCGGAGGGCGCTGCGACTGCCGGCTCTTGCCTCCCGGCGACGCCGACAGTAGGCTTGCCGCGTTTCCGATCGGAAACCTTGGCACGGCCGCAGGGGGCGCCACAGGCCGAGGCGCTTCCGACGCGTCTCCCCCGGATCGCCGGGCTGGTGCATCAGCGGCAGGATCCGCTATCGTGAAGGCGTTCGTCCTGTCGATCTTACGTCGAAGACCGGTCTTGCCATGCCATTCGTCTTTCAGGGGAGAGACGAACCCGGGAACACATGGCAGGGCACAACAACAAGCGTGAATATAGGGAGATTCTCGTGGAAACCTTGAACAGTATATTCGGTGCCATCAACGGCGTGGTGTGGGGACCGTTGATGCTCATCCTGCTGCTGGGGGTAGGTCTCTACCTGCAGCTCGGCCTGAAGTTGATGCCGATCCGCAAGCTCGGCACCGGCTTCAAGCTGATGTGGGCCGGCCGCGACAAGAAGCCGGCACCCGGTGCGAAGCCGGAAAAGCATGACGACGGCGAGATCTCGCCCTTCAATGCCCTGATGACGGCGCTGTCCGCCACCATCGGCACCGGCAACATCGCCGGTGTGGCCACGGCCATTGCCCTGGGTGGCCCGGGGGCGGTCTTCTGGATGTGGATCACGGCCCTCGTGGGCATGGCCACCAAGTTCGCCGAGGCGGTGCTCGCGGTGCGCTACCGCGAGACCGACAGCACCGGCTACCACGTCGGCGGCCCGATGTTCTACATCAAGAACGGCCTCGGCAAGAAGTGGCTGTGGCTGGGCGGCGCCTTCGCCTTCTTCGGTGCCGTGGCGGCCTTCGGCATCGGCAACACCGTGCAGTCCAACTCGGTGGCGGACGCCCTGGACTCCACCTTCGGGCTGCCGCACTGGATCACCGGCGTGGTCATCATGGTGCTGGCCGGTGCGGTGATCCTCGGCGGCATCAAGCGGATCGCCAAGGTGGCGGGCAAGCTGGTGCCGGTGATGGGTATCCTCTATGTGCTCGCGGGCCTGGTCGTGCTGGTCATCAACGCCGGCCAGATCGGTGCAGCGTTCGGCATGATCTTCACCTACGCCTTCAACCCCCATGCGGCCGTGGGCGGTTTCGCCGGCGCGGCGGTGATGGCGGCCATCCGCTTTGGTGTGGCGCGCGGCATCTTCTCCAACGAGGCGGGCCTGGGCAGCGCGCCCATCGCCCACGCTGCGGCCCAGACCAAGAACCCGGTTCGCCAGGGCCTGATCGCCATGCTCGGGACCTTCATCGATACCATCATCGTCTGCTCCATCACCGCCCTGGTCATCCTGACCGCCGGTGTCTGGGAGACGGGGGAGGCCGGGGCGTCGCTGACCGCGCTCTCCTTCGATGCGGCCCTGCCCGGCATGGGCAACCAGATCGTGTCGCTGGCGCTGGCGGTGTTCGCCTTCACCACCATCCTCGGCTGGTCCTTCTACGGCGAGAAATGCTTCCAGTTCCTGTTCGGCACCCGCTCGATCATGCTCTACCGGGTGCTGTTCGTACTGGCGATCCCGCTCGGGGCCATGGCGCAGCTGGGCTTCATCTGGCTGATGGCTGACACCTTCAACGCCATGATGGCCATTCCCAACCTGATCGCCCTGGCGCTGCTGTCGCCGGTGGTCTTCAAGCTGTCCCGTGACTACTTCGACGGCAAGGAGATCCTGCCGGGCGAGGAACTGGACCACGACAAATCCTGAGGGGTGAGTCCGGCCGGAGAGGTGTCCCGAGGGGGCACCTCTCTTGCGTTGGCCCCCGAGCCTAGAGTGATGACGACATGAGTGAACTCAAGCATACCCCCCTGCATGCCCTCCACGTGGAACTGGGGGCGAAGATGGTGCCCTTCGCCGGCTATGACATGCCGGTGCAGTACCCGCTGGGGGTGAAACGCGAGCACGAGCATACCCGTCAGGCCTGCGGGCTCTTCGATGTCTCCCACATGGGGCAGATCCTGGTGCGCGGCCCGAACCCGGCCGAGGCGCTGGAGACCCTGGTGCCGGCCGATATCGTCGGCCTCGCCGAGGGCATGCAGCGCTATGCGCTGTTCACCTCGGAGGAGGGCGGCATCCTCGACGACCTGATGGTGGTCAACGCCGGCGACCACCTCTACCTGGTGGTCAATGCCGCCTGCCGGGAACAGGACATCGCCCACCTGCGTCGCGGCCTGGCCGATCATGAGGTGGAGGTGGTCGACCGCGGGCTGCTGGCGCTGCAGGGCCCCCAGGCCGCCAGCGTGATGCAGCGCCTGTGCCCCGAGGCCTGCGAGATGGTCTTCATGCAGCACGGCCACTTCACCATCGACGGCATCGAGGTCTGGGCCAGCCGCAGCGGCTACACCGGCGAGGACGGCTTCGAGATATCGGTGGCCGCCGAGGATACCGAAGCCCTGGCGCGTCGCCTGCTGGCCGAGGAAGAGGTCGAGGCGATCGGCCTGGGCGCCCGCGACTCGCTGCGCCTCGAGGCGGGGCTCTGCCTCTACGGCCACGACATCGACACCGAGACCACGCCGGTGGAGGCGGGGCTGATCTGGGCCATCGGCAAGCCGCGGCGCCACGGCGGCGAGCGGGCAGGGGGCTTCCCCGGCGCCGACCTGATCCTGCACCAGGTGGCCGAGAAGGATCATCGCCGCAAGCGCGTGGGGCTGCTCGGTGAGGGCCGCGCCCCGGTGCGCGAGGGCGCCGAGCTGTTCGATGCCGAGGGCCGCAGCCTGGGTCACGTGACCTCGGGGGGCTTCGGTCCCAGCGTCGGTCAGCCGGTGGCCATGGGCTACGTGGCCATCGAGGCCGCCGAGATCGGCACTACCGTCTACGCCGAGGTGCGCGGCAAGCGGCTGCCGATGACGGTGACCAAGACCCCCTTCGTCACGCCCGGCTACCATCGCGGATGAGGGGCTGAGCGGCCTCATTGGCGGCTATTTTATACCGTTATCTTTCATGCAGTGCCGCAGACGGCCATCCCGAGACGGGGTGGCCGTTTTTCATGGTGAGGAGGGGCAGGTTCCGCCGGTCGCCGGACCCACCCAGCGGAAGGTCAGGCTGATGCGCAGACCCGGAAGACGACGCGGCAGGAGGGCATGCTGCAGTCGGCGCTGCACGCCGGGGCCCATCAGCAGCAGGCTGTCGTGGGGCAGCCAGGCATTGAAGGCCTCGGCCTCCCGGGCCTTCCAGCGAAAGCGCAGCGGCCGCTCGGCGCCGAGGCTCACCGCCGCGATCAGCGGGTCGTCGCCGAGCTCGGGCTCGTCGTCGCTGTGCCAGCCCATGCGCTCCTCGCCGTCGGCATAGCGGTTGAGCAGCACGCTGTTGAAGCGTGACGGGATACCGGCGGCGGCCAGACGCTCAACCACGGCATCGCGCAGGGCGGCGACGTCGGGGTGCCAGCCCTCGGGGAGGAAGTCCCGTCCCGAATAGCGGTAGCGGGCCTCGGGGCTGCCCATCCAGACCTGGTGGCGAGGAATCGGGTGCTCGCGGCCGTAGAGGCGAAGGGTCGGGCGCTGCCAGGCGAGCTCTCGGTCGAGCCGCGACAGCGCCTCGCTGGCGGCGGGCTCGCCGAGCAGGCCGGTGAACAGGGTCAGGGGCGGCGAGTCGAGCAGGGCGACGGTCGCGCGTTCGGTCATGGTGGACATGCCGACAGGATGCCATCCCGACGTGGCACCGGCCAGCGACACCCCCTCGGCGCCGTCTCCGTCAGCGCAGCACCCGGGCGGGGTCGATGGGCTTGCCGCCGTGGCGCATGTCGAAGAGCAGGCGCGGCCCGTCCTCCTGGCGTCCCACCTCGCAGACCGGGGTGCCGCGTTTGACCCGGTCGCCGCTGGCCACCAGCGGCTTCCGGCAGAGGGCATAGACGCTCTGCAGGTTGTCGGCATGGTGCACGATCACCACCTGGCCGAGCTGTCGCATGCTGTCGGCGAAGCGCACCTCCCCGTCGGCCACGGCCCGGGCACGGTTTCCCGGGCGGGTCGCGAGCAGCATGGGCTGCAGGGTGCCGCGCCCGTCGGTGCCGAAGGGGCGGGCCACGCGGTAGTCGTCCAGCGGCCAGGGCCAGTTCCGCGCCGAGGTGGGCAGGTCACCGGGGTCCGGCAGGGTCCTGCGCGCCGGGCGGGCGGCCGCGCGCGAGCTGCCACCGCTGGCCTTGCGAGCGACGCTGGCCTGGCGGCCGCCCAGCGGCACCTGGATCAGCTGGCCGACCTTCAGGTCGGTGGGGACGATGCCGGGATTGGCCGCCTGGATCCGGTCGGCGCGCCCCCCGAAGCGACGGGCAATGGCACTGTAGGTGTCGCCGGGTCGCACGCGATAGCGGTAGGGGCCGCCGGAGGGGGCCCGTTCGTCGCGCCCGGGCACCAGCAGGCGCTGGCCTACCGCCAGGCGCCTGGCATCGACGCCGGGATTGAAGCGCTGCAGGCGGACGAGGGGCACGTCGGCGCGGCGGGCGATCTCGCCCAGGGTGTCACCGCGCTGGATGGTGATCCACTCGCCGGCGATCCGGCCGCCATCCACGCCTCGCCCGGCGCAACCGGCCAGCAGCAGCACCGCCAGGGCGATCAGCAGCCGGGTCAGCGCAGGGCGTCGAGACGGCGATCCTTGTCCTGCCACAGGGCGTTCAGCCATGACTGGAAGCGTTCCTTGTAGTCCGTGTCATCGTGATAGCCCCCCTCGAGCATCCAGGCGGGCACCTCCAGCCGCTGCGCCTCCAGCACGACCCGGCCCTCACGGCCGCAGAGGAAGCCCCAGAAGCTCGGCGCGGGATTCTCGTAGTGCAGGGTGACGTCCAGGATGCCGCCGAGACGGTCGCCCAGCAGGCCCAGCACCTGGGCGATGCCCCCGGCGCGGGGCCTCAGCAGGTGCCGGTAGGGCGCGCCCTGGGCCGCATGCTTGGCGGGGGTGAAGCGGGTGCCCTCCACGAAGTTGTAGATGGCGATGGGCCGTTCCCGGGCGTGGCGACACATGCGCTCGGTGGCCTCCTGGTCGCGTCGGGCCAGCTGGGGGTGGCGCTCGCGCTGCTCGCGGGTCAGGCGGCGCAGCATCGGGAACTCCATGGCCCAGAAGGCCAGCCCGACGATGGGGATCCAGATCAGCTGGCGCTTGACGAAGAAGTGCGGCATGGGGATGCGCCGGTGGAAGGCGAAGAACAGCAGGAAGATGTCCGTCCAGCTGCGGTGGTTGGAGAGCACCAGCCACCACTGGTCGCGGGATAGCCCGTCGGGCAGGCGGATCTCCAGCGGCGGGCGCAGCCAGCGGCGCATCCACCAGAGGTTGCTGCCCACCCAGTTGAGCGCCACGGCGTTGAGGGCCATCAGGACGCGACGGCGCCACTGGCGCCCCGGGGTCACCAGCTTGACCAGGGTGAGCAGGATCAGGGGGATGCCCCAGGCCAGGGTGGTCAGGCTCAGCAGCAGGAGGCTGACGAGCCCCCGGAGGGTCGACATGCCTGTCTCCTTGGCGGCGTTAACGATTGCTTCATGCTAATGGATCGGCCGCTGGCTGCCCAGCGGGCGGGATCAACGAGGCGGGGCCAGGGCAGGGGTGCTGATGGTCTCGGCCAGCACCTCCTGCAGCGCCAGGGCGGCCACCGAGAGTTCGTGGCTGTTCCAGGTCAGCACCCCGACATCGCGCTCGATGACCGGATCCTCCAGCGGCAGGCACACCGCGCCGAGCTCCTGCATCTGGTCGATGCACAGCGAGGGCACGGCGCTGACCCCCAGGCCGCTGGCGACCATGCGCCCCACCGTGGCCAGCTGGTGGCACTCGAAGGCCGCGGGCAGGGTGACCCCGCGGCCCTCCAGCGCCTGCTCGAGCAGCCGGCGCACCATGGAGGGGCGCTGCAGCGCGATGAAGTCGCGGGTCATCAGTGTCGGCCAGCCGAGGCTCGTGCGCTCGGCCAGCCGCGAGTCGGCCGGCACCACGGCGACGAAGCGGTCGCGGAACAGCGGCGTGAAGGAGAGGCTGCCGGTGGCCTCGGGCTCGAACACCAGTCCCAGTTCGACCTGGCGGGCGCGCACCATCTCGATGACCTGCTCGTTGATCACGTCGTGGACCGTGACGTTGACCCGGGGGTGGCGCTGGCGAAAGACCCGCAGCGCCGGTGGCAGCAGGTTGCTGGCGAAGGAGGGCATGGTGGCTACCGCCAGGCGGCCGAGCTGCAGGGTGAAGCGCTGGCGCAGCAGCTCCTCGGTGTTGTCCCACTCGGCGATCAGGCGCTTCGCCAGGGGGACCAGCGACTCTCCCTCCGGTGTCAGGCGCACGCTGCGGGTGCTGCGGATCAGCAGGCGTCCGCCCAGGCTTTCCTCGAGGCCCTTGATCGCGAGGCTCAGGGCCGGCTGGGAGAGGTGCATGTGCTCGCAGGCCTGGGTGAAGCTCAGGGTGCGGGCCACGGCGAGGAAGGCGCGCAGTTGCTTGACGGTCATGGCATGCTACCAAGGTCAAATTTATTGCCGGAACATATTAATCAATAAATAAAACAAACTTAACAAATATATTGGCAGGAGCAACACTTGCCTGACATTCTGTTAAATCACTCGACGACTCACCCCACAACAACACGAGGCGCCACTATGGCCGGATTCGACAAGCGTGTGTATTCCTACGAAGAGGCAATGGACGGCATCGCGGACGGCATGACCGTGATCGCCGGCGGTTTCGGCCTCTGCGGCATCCCCGAGAACCTGATCGCCGAGATCAAGCGTCGCGGCGTGAAGGACCTGACGGTGTGGTCCAACAACTGCGGCGTCGACGGCTTCGGCCTGGGCCTGCTGCTGGAAGACAAGCAGATCAGCCGGATCCATGCCTCCTACGTCGGCGAGAACGCTCTCTTCGAGAAGCAGATGCTCAACGACGAGATCGAGGTCGTGCTGACCCCCCAGGGGACCCTGGCCGAGAAGATGCGCGCCGGCGGCGCCGGCATCCCCGCCTTCTATACCGCCACCGGCTACGGTACGCCGATCGGCGAGGGCAAGGAGGTGCGCGAGTTCAACGGGCGCCACTACATCCTCGAGGAGTCGGTGGTCGGCGACTTCGCCATCGTCAAGGGCTGGAAGGCCGATCGCTATGGCAACGTCTGTTTTCACGACACCGCCCAGAACTTCAACCCGATGGCCGCCACCGCGGGCAAGATCACCGTGGTCGAGGTCGAGGAGATCGTCGAGCCGGGCGAGCTCAAGCCGGACCAGATCCACACGCCGGGGATCTACGTCGACCGCATCATCCAGGGCACCTTCGAGAAGCGCATCGAGAAGCGCACCGTGCGCAAGGGCTGAACGCCCTTCTGCACGTGACGACCGGCGACTCCGCCGGCGCTTCCTGCAACCGCTTCTCCACCGACCACAAGAGGCAACAAGATGGCACTCACTCGCGAACAGATGGCACAGCGCGTGGCGCGCGAACTCGAAGACGGTTTCTACGTCAACCTGGGCATCGGCATTCCGACCCTGGTGGCCAACTATATCCCCGACGGCATCGACGTGATGCTGCAATCCGAGAACGGCCTGCTGGGCATGGGCCTCTATCCCACCGAGGACGAGGTCGATCCGGACATGATCAATGCCGGCAAGGAAACGGTTACGGCGCGTCCCGGCGCGGCGATCTTCTCGTCCGCCGAGTCCTTCGCCATGATCCGCGGCGGCCACGTGGACCTGACCGTGCTGGGGGCCTTCGAGGTCGACCAGAACGGCAACATCGCGTCCTGGATGATCCCCGGTAAGCTGATCAAGGGCATGGGCGGTGCCATGGACCTGGTGGCCGGCGCCGAGAACATCATCTGCACCATGACCCACGCCTCCAAGCACGGCGAGTCCAAGCTGCTGGAATCGTGCAACCTGCCGCTGACCGGCGCCGGCTGCATCAACCGGGTGCTGACCGACCTGGCCTACCTGGAGATCAAGGACGGCGCCTTCCACCTCAAGGAGCGCGCGCCGGGGGTCTCCGTCGAGGAGATCAAGTCGCTGACCGCGGGCACGCTGGTCGTGCCCGACCATGTCCCTGAGATGACCTTCGACGAGTGATCCGCGCGACGCATCGTGACGACAGCGGCCCGGGCCCAGCGCCCGGGCCGCTGTCGTCTGGGGAACGGTGAACGGACTGTCGAAAAACTGACCATGGCGGCGACAGGCCCCTGGCATCACGGTCGGGGTGACGTTCCCCGGGGGGATTCACAGCGTTATCCACAGAATCTGTGGATGACAGGGTCAGGAGATCTCGCAGCGGGTGTGGAGGGGCAACAGCAGTTCGGCGGCACGTTCCTGGTTGGCCGTGACCTGTTTCTGCACCAGCGCCAGGCCGCCGAGGCCGATCCGATGCTCGTCGCCCTCGGCGAAGGCCAGGCGCCGCGAGCTGGTGGCATAGAAGCGGTAGTTGAGCAGCGGCGAGACGGGGAAGAGGCCGTGATGACGGTCCCGGCTGCCGGTGAGGCCGGCCTGCTGGAGCCGCTCGTCGAGGACCTTGATGTCGATTCCCAGCCGCTGGCAGTCGAAGCCGGCGTGGTGCACGCGCGGCCCCATCACCGAGAGCCAGCCGGCCAGCGGGTGGGCCTGGTGCAGGGTCTGGTAGGTGGCCCAGTCGGGCATCGACCAGCAGCGGCCATGGCAGAGCAGGGCCTGGCTGCGGGCCTCGCGCGGATCGGCATCGGCGACCAGCGTCTTGAGGCGTTCCCGGGGCTGGCGCGACAGGGTGCCGAGCTGCAGCTCGGCGAGCAGGATCCAGGCGCCGTCGCCCGGGGCGCTGAACAGGGTGGCGAGCAGGCCGCGGTCGGCCATGGCATAGCGGTGCTGGGGGCGATAGCCGAAATGCACCAGCGTCGGGGTCAGCGCCTCCATGGCCCAGGGGCCGTGATTCAGGGTGAGGATCGCCAGATATTCCGCCGGCGCCTCCACGGGCCACAGCCGCAGCCCCCCGACCTCCGGGTGATGGTGGATATAGTCCAGCCACAGCTGCTGGACGAACTCTTCCGGTTGCATCGTGCCCTGTCCCTCCCTCGAATGCCCTGTCCGTGCTTGCAGCGCCAGTATAGGCAGCGAGGCCGGGGGGGCATTCAACGCGGGAAAGACGCTCCCTCACGGGCCAGGCAGGCGCGGGTGCCGAGGGCCATCTCACCCTCCTCATCGGTGGGGATGACGGCCACGGCCGGGCCCCTTGGCACCGACGAATGGCCCCGGTCGATGCGCAGGTCATGGCGGGCGTTGGCCGGTGCATCCAGGGTGATGCCGAGCCAGCCCAGGCGGTGCAGGGTCCGCTGGCGGATCTCGGCGGCATGCTCGCCGATGCCGCCGGTGAAGACCAGGGCGTCGAGGCCGCCGAGCAGCGCCACCAGGGTGCCGATCTCGCCGATCAGGCGGTCGATGAACAGCGCCACCGCCTCGGCGGCGTGAGCGTCGTGACTGCCCAGCAGGTCGCGCATGTCGGCGGAGAGGCCCGAGACGCCGAGCAGGCCGCTGTCGTGGTAGAGCAGCCGTTCCACCTCGTCGACGCTCATGCCGCGCTCCCTCAGCAGGTAGAGCACCACGCCGGGGTCGAGGCGGCCGCAGCGACTGCCCATCATCATGCCATCGAGGGCCGTGAAGCCCATGGAGGTGGCGACGCTGCGTCCCGCCTCCAGGGCGCACAGGCTGCATCCCTGCCCCAGGTGGGCCACCACCACGCGGCCCTGGGCGCTGGCCGGACCGACCACCTCGGCCAGGCGGCGGGCCACATGGGCATAGGAGAGGCCGTGGAAGCCGTAGCGCAGCACCCCCTCGTCGGCGAGTCGCCGGGGCAGGGCGAAGAGCTGCCGGAGGCGCGGCTGGGTCCGGTGGAAGGCGGTATCGAAGCAGGCCACTTGGGGCAGCTCCGGATGGCGGGCGAGCAGGTCGCGGACGATTGCCAGGGCGTGGGGCTGGTGCAGCGGCGCCAGGGGCTCGAGGCCCGTCAGGTACGTGAGCCGATCGGCATCCAGCCGCACCGGCTCGGCCAGTTCCGTTCCCCCGTGGACCACCCGGTGGCCCACTCCGGCCAGGTCGTCGAGGCCGATGCAGTCGTCCAGCCAGTCGAGCAGCGCCTCGGCCACCCCGGCGTGGCCGACCTCCGCCGGGGCGAAGCCGGCGGTGTCGACCTCGCCGCTGTGAAGGCGCAGCGCCGGGGCGTCGCCGATGCGATCCACCAGGCCCCGCAGCCGGCAGGCGTCCTGCTCGTAGAGCCCGAACTTCAGGGTCGCCGAGCCGGCATTGAGCACCAGAACACGGCTCACCCCTCGCCTCCGGCGGCCTGGCGCCGCACCAGCAGCTGGGCGAGGGCGGCCGAGGCCAGGCGAGTCTCCACATCGTCCGCCCGGCTGGTCAGCATGATCGGCACCCGGGCGCCGACCACCAGGCCCGCGGCCTGAGCCCCGGCGAGGTGGATCAGCAGCTTGGCGATCATGTTGGCGGCCTCGAGATCCGGGGCGATGAGGATGTCGGCCTGGCCCGCCACCGGGGAGCCGAGCCCCTTCTGGTGGGCCGCGGTGAGGGAGACGGCGTTGTCGATCGCCAGGGGACCGTCGAGCACGCCGCCCTCGATCTGGCCGCGCTCGGCCATCTTGCACAGGGCCGCGGCCTCGATGGTCGAGGGGAGGGTGGCGCGCACCGTCTCCACCGCCGAGAGCACCGCCACCCGCGGGCGCTCGATGCCGATGGCCCGGGCCAGGTCGATGGCGTTCTGGATGATGTCGGCCTTGGTGGCCAGGTCCGGGGTGATGTGCAGGGCCGCATCGGAGATCATCAGCGGGCGCGGATAGCTCGGCACGTCCAGGGCGTAGACGTGGCTCATCCAGCGCTCGGTGCGCAGTCCCGCCTGGCGCGCGACGGCCGCGCTCATCAGTTCGTCGGTGTGCAGGGCGCCCTTCATCAGCGCCTCGGCCTTGCCCTCGGCGGCGAGGCGCACGGCCTGCTCGGCGGAGGCGTGGCTGTGGGGCGTGTCGACCAGCGTCAGCCCGTCGATGGCCTCGCCCAGGGCCTCGGCGGTCGCCTCGATGCGCGCGCGCGGGCCGACCAGCAGCGGTTCGATGACCCCCTCCCGCCAGGCCGCCAGGGCGCCGGCCAGTGACGGCGTATCGCAGGGGTGGACCACCGCGGTGCGCAGCGGCGACAGGGGGCGGGTGGCCTCGATCAGGCGGCGATGCTCGGCGCCGGTCCGGTGCCAGTGACGGTCGGGATCCGGCTCGACGAGGGGGCGGTCCATGGCGGGACTCCGGGCAGGGGAAACTGCTCCAAGGGTAGCACCGCTGAACGCGAGGACGCCGCCACCCCGAGGGGATGGCGGCGTCCTCGTCACCGCTGGCGGCGTCGGCTCAGACGGTGGCCGACATCAGGGCGTTGTCGCGGACATAGCGGTCGAATTCGGTGAAGCCGCCGACGTGGGTCTGGTCGACGAAGATCTGCGGCACGGTGTGCACCGGCTGGCCGATGGTCTTCTCCAGGTCGGCCTTGGTGATGCCCTCCGCATGGATGTCGACGTAGCGGTGACCCTCGATGGCGCCGGCGCTCTCGAGCCTCGCGGCCAGCGCCTTGGCGCGGTCGCAGAAGGGGCAGGCGGGACGACCGAAGATGACGACGAACATGAAGCGACTCCTGGCACGGCGTGGTGCGTGGCAATGTTAAGAGGTCAAGAAACAGGCCGCATTGTGACGGAGCGCGCGCCCTTTCGCCAATAGCCGCCCCCTTGCGCGGCGATGGAGGGCCGCTATCGCTGTACCCGGCGGGCCCTCAGATATCGATCTCGCCGGCATCGGCCCGGCGCAGCAGGTCGCCGAGCTCGACGTGGACCTCCGGGGCGGTCACCAGCAGGTTCTCGCCGTAGAGGTCCTCCGGGATCCCCGACGGGACCGGGTAGAGATGCCCGGTGCGGGCGCCGGCCTCGCGGGCGATCAGCCAGCCCGCTGCGCAGTCCCAGGGCGAGACGCTCTCGTAGTAGGCGTCCAGCCGGCCGCAGGCCACGTCGCACAGGTCCAGGGCCGCCGAGCCGTTGCGCCGCACGTCCTGGCAGCGGGCGAGCACCGCGGTGAGGCGACGCATCAGCGGCGGACGGCTGTCGCGGCGGTAGGGGAAGCCGGTGCCCACCAGGCAGTGCATCAGGCTGCCGGTGCGGCTGGCGCGTATCGGCTCGCCGTTGCACCAGGCGCCCTGGCCCTCCAGGGCGGTGAAGGTCTCCCCGAGGAAGGGGGCATGCACCACCCCGAGGCGGGTCATGCCCTCGCTGGCCCAGCCGATGGAGACCGCCACATGGCGCAGGCCGTGGGCGAAGTTGACCGTGCCGTCGATGGGGTCCACCACCCAGAGCGCCTGGGGGGTCGACAGCGCCTCGCGGTCCGGGGTCAGCTCCTCGCTGAGGCGGGCCTCGTCGGCGAAGTGCTCGTCCAGGCGCTCGCTGATCCGCGTGTCCACCTCGACGTCGGTATCGGTGACCAGCTCGTGGCCGTGCTTGTAGCGATGACCGAAGGCCTGACCCTCGCGGGCGGCGATGATCATCTGGCCGGCCTCGCGGGCGATATCGACGGCGATCTCCAGGCGCTGGGCGGGGGTCATGGCGGCTCCTCGGCAGGGGGCGAACGGCCCTTCATGCTAGCAGCTCCCCCTGCCCCTGCCGACTGTCCGCTACGCGGGACGGAATGCGAGGGGCAAGGGGCGGCGGCTATACTGGCCGCCCCGCCGACCCGGAGGACACCATGCAGGCATTGAGTGCCGACCAGTACGCGCGGCTGAGTCGCCTGGCCGAGGCCTGGACTCGCCACTACCTGAAGGCCGCCAAGGGCCAGCCCCATTACAATCCCCGGCTGGGTGTGGATGCGCTCTGCTTCCAGCCCCATACCCTGGCGGACGGCCGCCGCGGGCTGCTCGGGGCCCTGGTCACGCCGGTCTCGCTTTCGCTGGCGCTGGTGATCGACGACGAGGCCGTCGCGACCGGGGAGGCGTCGTCACTGACCCTGGCGTTACCCGCCGGCCGCTACCCCTTCGCCCGGGAACCCCTCGACGGGTCGGACGGCTGGTGGCGGTGCGAGCTGCTGGACGACCTCTCCGACGTCGACTCCCTCCAGGCGGCCAGCCGCCTCGCCCAGCGGCTGATGGAGCGGGTCATGACCCCCGCCGCGCCGATGCCCTGAGTGGATGACGCGCTGCGTCATTGCCCTTATGCTGGGGGCGGACAGGGACACCGCCATCGACATGCCGGGTCCTGCCTTCGGGGCACGCCGCCCGCGGGAGGCCGAATAATTCTACAAGAGGAGTCACGCATGACCGCCAATGCTTCCACCCCCCGCGTCGCCCTGGTCACCGGGACCAGCAGCGGCATCGGCGAGGCCGTGGTCCGCCATTTCTGCGAGCTGGGCCATCAGGTGCTGGCCGTGGACTTCAACCCGGCCGGCAAGGAGGTCGCCGAGAAGGCCGGCGCGGTCTTCTTCCAGGCCGACCTGACCGATGGCGAGGCCTGCAAGGCGGCGGTGGCCGAGGCGGTCAAGCGCTTCGGTCACGTGGACATCCTGGTCAACAACGCGGGCATCCAGCACGTCTCGCCCATCGAGACGTTCCCCGAGGAGAAGTGGCGCCAGATCATCGACCTGATGCTCACCGCGCCCTTCCTGCTGACCCAGGCGGCCTGGCCGAGCATGCGCGAGAATGGCTGGGGGCGCATTGTCAACATCGCCTCGGTGCACGCCCAGGTGGCCTCGCCGGGCAAGGCCGCCTACATCAGCGCCAAGCACGGCATGATCGGCCTGACCAAGACCGCGGCGCTTGAGGGGGGCGAGCAGGGCATCACCGCCAACGCCATCTGCCCGGCCTACGTGAAGACGCCGCTGGTCGACGGCCAGATCGCGGACCAGGCGAAGATGCACGGCATGGCGGAACAGGAGGTGATCGAGAAGATCATGCTCAAGAATGCTGCCATCAAGCGGCTGATCGAGCCCGCCGAGGTCGCCGAGCTGGTCGGCTACCTGGCCTCCGACCACGCTGGGGCCGTCACCGGCGCCAGCTGGAACATGGACCTGGGCTGGACCGCCCAGTAGGGGCCTTCGGCCAGCTACAAGTGGCAAGGAGAAAGTGACAAGCAACCCCACTGGGTTGCTGGTAGCTAAATGGCAACGTCCTTGCTCCTTGCTCCTTATCTCCTCACCGGGCGCTTCTGCAGCTTGCGCTGGAGAGTGCGCCGGTGCATGCCCAGCGCCCGGGCCGTGGCGGAGATGTTACCGTCGTGCTCCTGAAGCACCTTCTGGATATGCTCCCAGGTGACGCGGTTGATCGACGGCGGGTGCTCGGCCACCTCGGTCTCCGGGTCGCCTTCCTCCCGTGACAGGGCGGCGAGCACCTCGTCGGCATCGGCGGGCTTGCAGAGGTAGTTCACCGCGCCCAGCTTGATCGCCTCCACCGCGGTGGCGATGCTCGAGTAGCCAGTCAGAACCACCACCCGGCACGACGGCACCAGCTCCAGCAGCTCGGGCAGCAGCTTGAGGCCCGACTCGTTCTCGAGCTTGAGGTCCAGGGTGGCCAGCTGGGGCTGATGGCGGCGCGCCAGGGAGAGGGCCTGGGCGGCGTCATGGGCCACCAGCACCTCGAAGCCGCGGCGCGTCAGCGCCCGGTCGAGCACGTGGCAGAACATCTCGTCGTCGTCGACGATCAGCAGGCGTTCGGCGGTCTCTTGCATGTCGTCCTCGCGGGTCAGGGAATCCCGCCGCCGTCAGGTCGCCGGCGGGCTGCGCGGCAGGGTCACCTCGGTCAGGGTGCCGCCGTCGGGATGATTGTACAGGCTGACGCCGCCACCTAATCGGTTGATGGTGGCGTGGGTCAGGAACAGGCCGATACCGAGCCCCTTGCTCTTGGTGGAGACGAAGGTCTCGCCCAGCTGGTCGGCGATGGACATCGCCACGCCGGGGCCGTGGTCGCGGATGTCGATGATCACCTCCTCGCCGTTCCATTCCAGCTGGATGGTGATGTCGTCCGGGTTGGCATCGGCGGCGTTGTTGAGCAGGTTGGTCAGCGCCTGGTCGAGGGTGGCGTCCACCGCGAGCCAGGGCGGGTCGCGTCGGTCGGCGACCTCCAGGCGGTGGCTCACGTCGGGACGCAGCACCAGCCAGCGCTGCACCACCCCGGCGAGCCACGACTGGGCGTCCCGCACCTCGGGTTCGGCCATGCGGCGCCGGTCGGCGCTCTCCACCAGGTGGCGCAGCCGCGACTTGCAGGTGTCGACCTGCTGGCGCAGCAGCTCCAGGTCCTTGCTCAGCGCCGGGTCGTTCCGGGCCTCCTCGCGCATCTCGGCGAGCAGCACCGCCATGGTGGAGAGCGGCGTGCCCAGCTCGTGGGCGGTGCCCGCGGCCTGGGTGGCCACTGCCAGCACCTGCTCGTTGCGCAGGGCCGCCTCGCGGGTGCGAGACAACGCCTGGTCCCGGCGCCGGAGCGCATGGGCCATCTTGTAGATGAAGAAGGTCACGAGCCCGGCGGAGAGCCCGAAGTTCATCCACATGCCCAGCACGTGGAGGCCGAGGGAGGTCTCGCCGGTTCCCTGGGCGAGCTGGGGCAGTGGCTGGTAGGCCATCAGCAGGAAGGTGTAGGCGGCCATGGAGGCGGCGGCGATCAGCCAGGCATGTCGCCAGGGCAGGGTGGCGGCGGCGATGGTCACCGGCACCAGGTAGTAGTTGATGAAGGGGTTGTGGGCCCCGCCGGTGAAGTAGAAGAGCAGCGTCAGCCCCGTCACGTCGATCATCAGGTGGGCGAGGTACTCCTGGTGCGTGACCGCCCGGGGCCGACCCAGCCGCCACCAGGTGGCGATGTTGATCCCCCCCATGACGACGATCACCCCGATCACCGCGTGCACATGCAGGGAGAAGCCCAGCAGCTCGATGCCGATGATGATGGCGGCCAGGAAGCCGGTCCAGGTGATGCCGCGCACGATGGTCAGCCGGACCAGGTTGCGGTTGGGGGTGGAGAGCGGCAGGGGAAGGGCGGCTTGCATGGCGACTCCGCGAGGCGAGTTGTGGCCGATGATACCCGATCCCGGGCAGGGGCGGGATGACGGCCCGAGTGCGGTAGAGTGTCGCCGGGGCGCCGCCCCGCCGACAATCGCCGGCCGATGGTTGTATATTGTGGCTTGTTGATATGCCCGGTGGAACCCAGCCCGATGCTCAGACGTCTGCTTCCCCTGCTGATCCTGGCCCTCGGCGTGGCGGCCTTCCTGTGGCTTCGCGCCACCCGCCCCGAGACAGCGAACGTGACCCACGAGGAGCGCCGCTGGCGCGTCGAGACCCTCTCGGCGACACTGCGGCCCCTGGCGCCCGCCCTGCCGCTCTATGGTGAGATCACCGCCCCCGAGATGCTGACCGTCACCGCGCCCCTGGCCGGCCGGATCGCCGAGCGGCCGGTCCGCGAGGGGCAGCGGGTCGCGCGCGGCGAGCGGCTGGTGGCCCTGGACGATGCCGACGTGCGCCCGGCCCTGGCACAGGCCGAGGCCGAGGTGGCGGATCGCGGGGCGCAGGTGGAGAACGAGCGGGTGCGCCACGAGAGCGATCAGGAGGCCGTGGAGCGCGAACGCGAGCTCGTCGACAACGCCCGTCGTCAGCTGGAGCGCACCCGCTCTCTGCTGGCGCGCAAGCTGGCCTCCCAGTCCGACCTGGACGCGGCGCGCAACGAGCTGGCCCGCGCCCGCGTGACGGTGTCGGCCCGGGAGCGGGCGATCGCCGAGCATCCCGCCCGTCTCAGGTCGCTCCAGGCCGGCCTGGCGCGTGCCCGGGCCGCGCTGGACGAGGCCCGCCGCGATGCCGAGCGCAGCCGGGTCGACGCGCCCTTCGATGGCATCGTCACGCGCATCCGGGTGGCCCCGGGCGATCAGGTCGCCGCCCGCAGCGAACTGCTCAGCGTCTATCCCGCGAAGGGCCTGGAGCTGCGCGCGCGCATCCCGCAGCGTCACCAGGCCGAGTTGCTCGAGGCCCTGTCCCGCGGGGAGCGACTCGTGGCCACCGGCGACGACGGGGCCCGCCTGGTGCTGGAGGGGCTGGCCGGCGAGGGCGACCCGGCCGGCACCGAGGGTATCTTCCGCCTCGAGGCGGGCGGCGAAGGGCTGCGTCCCGGCAGCCTGCTCGCCGTGTCGCTGGCGCGCCCGGCCATCGCGGACAGCCTGGCGGTGCCCTACAGCGCCCTCTATGGCAACGACGCCCTCTACGTGATGGACGAGGCCGACCGGATGCAGCGCCTGGTGGTGACCCGCCATGGCGACGTGATGCGCGACGACGGCCAGCGCTGGGCGCTGGTCACCGGGGAGGCGCTGGCCGACGGAGAACGGGTCATCGTCACCCACCTGCCCAATGCCATGCAGGGCCTGCTGGTCGAGGGCGACAGCGGCGCGGCGGACGGTGGCGATGGCGAGGAGCGCCCATGAGTCGCCGGCGTGGCCTGATCGGCTTCTTCGTCCACCACCGGGTCGCCGCCAACCTCATCATGCTGGTGATGCTGCTCGGCGGGGCGCTGGGCCTGTCGCGCATGAACATCCAGTTCTTCCCCTCCTTCGCCCTGGACGTGGTCAGCGTGCGCACGGTGTGGAGCGGCGCCTCGGCGGAGGACATCGAGCAGGGCATCACCATCCCCCTCGAGCAGCGACTGCGCAGCATCGACGGCCTGAAGCGGATGACCTCCACCTCGGCCCAGGGCGTCTCCAGCATCACCCTGGAGTTCACCGAGGGCAGCGACCCCATCCTGGCCCTGGACGATGTCCGCCAGCAGGTCGACCAGTTCACCAACCTGCCGGCGGACGCCGAGGCGCCCCGGGTGGCCCGGGCGGCCCGCTACGAGCCGGTGGCCCGGCTGCTGGTGCATGGCGAGGTCACCCCGGAGGAGCTGCGCCACCTGGCCAACCGCTACGAGGACCAGCTCTTGCAGGCGGGCATCGACCGGGTGGAGATCAACGGCCTGCCCGAGCAGCAGATAAGCATCGAGGTCCCGGCGGAGCGCCTGCAGGGGCTGCAGCTGAGCCTCGGCGAGATCGCCGAGCGGATCGAGGCGATGTCGCGGGACCTGCCGGCGGGTCTGCTCGGCCAGCAGGACAGCACCCGCGAGCTGCGCGCCGTGGAGCAGCGCCGCGACCCCATGGCCTTCGCCGACCTGCCGGTACTCAGCGGCGAGCGGGTGCAGCTGCGCCTGGGCGACATCGCCACCATCCGTCAGGAGGCGCGCGAGGGGTCGGTGACCCTGAGCCGCGACGGCCACCCGGCGGTGGAGCTGATGCTGCAGCGAAGCGAGGACGGCAACTCCCTGGCTGCCGCCGACGTGCTCAACCGCTGGCTCGACGAGACCCGGCCGCAGATGCCGCCCTCGGTGGAGCTCGAGGTCCACGACGAGACCTGGCAGCTGATCGCCGAGCGCATCTGGCTGTTGATCAGCAACGGCCTGGGCGGCCTCGCGCTGGTGCTGCTGCTGCTCTACTTCTTCCTGCCCGCGCGGGTGGCGCTGTGGGTCGCCGTCGGCATTCCCACCGCCTTCCTGGCGGCCATGGCGGTGTTCTGGGGGATCGGCGGGTCGATCAACATGATCTCGCTTTTCGCCCTGATCATGGCGCTCGGGGTAATCGTCGACGATGCCATCGTGGTGGGCGAGGACGCCGACGCCCACTTCCGCATGGGCGAGCCCGCCCGCCACGCCTCCGAGGGGGCCGCCCGGCGCATGCTCTGGCCCGTGGTCGCCTCGTCGCTGACCACGGTGGCCGCCTTCATGCCGCTGCTGCTGGTGGGCGGGGTGATCGGCAACATCCTCGGCGACATCCCGGTGATCATGATCTGCGTGCTGGTTGCCTCGTTGCTGGAGTGCTTCGTGGTGCTGCCGGCCCACCTGCGCAACGCCTTCGTGCCGGGCAAGGCGCCGCGTCGCCACCTGCTGTCGCGGCCCCGCGAGCGCTTCGAGTCGGCGTTCGATCGCTTCCGCGAAGGGCCCTTTCGGTGCTTCTCGGCGCTGACCCTGCGCCATCGCGGGGCCACCCTGGCCTCGGCGATGGCGGTGGTGCTCTTCACCCTGGGCCTGCTGGCCGGCGGTCGCCTGGAGTTCAACTTCTTCCCCACGCCGGAACCCAACATCCTCTACGCCAACGCCAGCTTCGTGGCCGGCACCGACCGCGGCCGCGTCGACGCGCTGCTCACGCGGATGCAGCACGCCCTGGACGAGACCGAGGAGGCGCTGGGCGGCGACCTGGTGCAGCACGCCGTGACCCGCCACGGGGCGACCATCTCCAGCGGCCAGCAGGGGCGAAGCGGCGACAACGTCGGCTCGATGATGGTGGAGCTCACCGCCTCCGACGACCGTGACGTGCGCAACGCCGAGTTCATCCGCGCCTGGCGTTCGCGGATGGCCGAGCCCGCGGGCCTGGAGAACCTGACCATCAACGAGCGGGCCTCGGGGCCCCCCGGCAAGGACGTCAACATCCGCCTGACCGGCGAGTCGGCCGGCGACCTCAAGGCCGCCGCGGAATCGCTCTCCCGTTCGCTGCGCGAGCTGCCCGGCGTGCTCGACACCGAGGACGACATGCCCTGGGGGCGCGAACAGCTCATCTATCGGGTCAATGCCCACGGCGAGGCCCTGGGGCTGACCACCCTCGACCTGGGCCGGCAGCTCCGGGCGGCCTTCGACGGCCGACTGGTGCAGATCTACCAGGACGGGGACGACGAGATCGAGGTGCGGGTGCTGCTGCCCCGGGAGCAGCGCGAGCGGCTCGCGACCCTCTCGCGGCTCACGGTGCGCGTCCCCGACGGGCGCTTCGTGCCGATGGACCAGGTCATGGCCCTCGACCATCGCCAGGGCTTCGAGGCGCTGCGCCATGCCGATGGCCGCCTGGCGGTGGAGGTCACCGCCGAGCTCGACAGCGAGGTCACCAACGCCGAGCGGGTGCTCGACGCCCTCTCCGAGGAGGTGCTGCCGACGCTGGCCAGTACCCACCGGCTGCGCTACAGCTTCGAGGGACGCGCCGCCGACCAGCGCGAGACCTTCGCCGACATGCGCACCGGGCTGATCATCGGCCTGGGCCTGATGTACGTGGTGCTGGCCTGGGTCTTCGCCTCCTGGAGCCTGCCGCTGATCGTCATGGCGATCATCCCGCTGGCGCTGGTCGGGGCCCTGCTGGGGCACTGGGCGCTGGGGCTCAACCTGACCATGCTCTCGCTGTTCGGGCTCTTCGGCCTCTCCGGCATCGTGGTCAACAACGCCATCATCCTGGTGGCCTTCTACCGCCACCAGCGCCAGAAAGGGCTGGCCATCGACACGGCCCTCAACGAGGCGGTGGTGCAGCGGGTGCGGGCCGTGCTGCTTACCTCGCTGACCACCATCGGCGGGCTGCTGCCGCTGCTCTTCGAGACCTCGCTGCAGGCCCAGTTCCTGATCCCCATGGCCGTCTCCATCGCCTTCGGTCTCGCCTTCTCGACCCTGCTCGTGCTGGCCGTGATCCCGGTGCTGCTGAGCTACCTCGAGCGGCTTCGCGAGCGCTTCGGGCACACGGGGCAGGAGGCCACGGCGCCCGGAAGCGGCTGAGGGGCCATCGATCGTGTGGCCTCGCACGGCCATGGGAGGACATCGCCGAGGCTGGCCCCGACGCCTGACGCCGGCCCGGGGTCAGCCGTGTTCCATGATGGGGCCCGTGAGCTGGCTGAAGTCCGGCTCGACGCCGAGCCCCGGGCGGTCGCTCACCGTCATGGTGCCGCGGCTGACCGCCGGGGCGCCGTGGGCGAGCTGGGTGGTGTTGTAGCGGTGCAGGTCGGTGGTGTTGAGCAGGCAGGGCGCGGGGGTGCTGGCCGCCAGCTGGGCATAGGCGGCGGTGGCGATACCGCTGCCCCAGGCGTCCTCGATGGTCATCGGGATGCCCGCCGCGACGCAGAGGTCGCGGATGACCCGGGAGGGCGTCAGGCCGCCGAACTTGCTGACCTTCAGCGCCATGGCGTCCATGGCATCGTCGCGCAGCGCCCGCTGCACGTCCGCGAGGCTGGTCAGGCTCTCGTCGAGCTTGACGGGGTGGTGCGAGCGCCGGCGAAACGACAGGCACTCCTCATAGCTCGCGCAGGGCTGCTCCAGGATCAGGTCCAGATCCGACAGCGCCCGGGAGAAGCGCGCCGCCTGGTCGCGGCGCCAGGCGCCGTTGATGTCGCCCACCCAGACCTCGCCCGGCGGCCGGCCCTCGGCCAGCACCCGCATCATCGCGATGTCGTCCTCCACCTCATGGCCCAGCTTGACCTGGAAGTGGCGGAAGCCCGCCTCGCGGTAGGCGGCAAGGGAATTCGCCATCGCCTCGGGCTCTGCCAGCGGGACGATGCGATGCAGCGGCATCGTCTCCATGAGCCGTCCGCCCAGCAGCACGTGCACGGGCAGGCTCGCCGCCTTGCCCAGCAGGTCCCAGCAGGCCAGGTCGATGGCGGCCTTGGCATAGGCGTGTCCATTGAGCGCCCGGTCCATGATCCCGGCCAGGCGTGTGACATGGCGGGGGTCCTCGCCGATGAGGTGGGGTGCGAGTTCCTCCAGGCAGGCGGGCAGGCCCCCGGCGAAGGCGGGCATGTAGCTCGGGCCGCAGGGGCACACCTCGCCGACGCCGGTCAGGCCCTCATCGGTGGTGAGCACCACCACGGTGCTGGTGAACCGCTGGTAGGAGCGCCCTCCGGCGAAGGCGTAGGCCGTGCCGTCGTAGTGAAGCTCGCCGGTGTAGGCCACCAGGTGGGTAATGCGCATGGTGCGTCCTCGCCCAATGAAAGAACCCCCAGCATAGCCGAGTCCCCGGCAGGCCGTAGGGACCGTGCCGTACTCTGCCGCGCGCGTTGGCTCACATCGGGCGAGATCGCCTGGCGATCGTGCCACGGCCCCTGCCAGCGGAAAGCCGGTCTAGACTTCCCGAGTAGGCCTCGACGCGTTTTCCGGAGGTGCCCGTCATGACTACCCCCCTTGCCTGTGTGCGGGATCTGGCCACCCGGCTGGACGGCCGCACGAGCGACCATGATGCGCTGCTGGCGCAGGTCGGCGACCGGCCCTTCGTGCTGCTCGGCGAGGCCTCCCACGGCACGGCCGAGTTCTATCGCCTGCGCGCCGCGATCACCCGGCGGCTGATAGAGGAGCAGGGCTTCGAGGCGGTGCTGGTGGAGGCCGACTGGCCCGATGCCCTGCGCCTGGATCGCTACGTGCGAGGCGGCGGCGAGGACTCCCTCGCCGAGGCCTTCGAGGACTTCCAGCGCTTTCCCCACTGGATGTGGTGCAACCATGAGGTGCGCGACTTCATCGGCTGGCTGCGCCAGTACAACGCCCGCCAGCCCCTGGCGAAGAAGGCGGGTTTCCACGGCATGGACCTCTACAGCCTGCACCGCTCGGCGGAGGCGGTGATCGAGTACCTGGAGGGCGTCGACCCCGAGCAGGCCGAGGTCGCCCGCCGGGGCTACGCCTGTCTCGACCATCGCGGCGACCCCTTCCACTATGGCCGCAACGTGGCCTTCGGCCTGAGCCCCTCCTGCGAACGGGCGTCCGTGGGGCTGCAGGTCCGGTTGATGGAGAAGGCCTCAGCCTACCTGGCGGCGGACGGGCGCCGGGCGGTGGACGCGCAGTTCTTCGCCGAGCAGAACGCCCGGGTGGTGGTCAATGCCGAGGCCTACTACCGCGCCATGTTCGGCACCCGGGTGGATACCTGGAACCTGCGCGACGACCACATGACCGAGACCCTCGCCGAGCTGCACGACCACCTGCGCCGCCAGGGAGGTGCGGGCAGGGTGGTGGTGTGGGCCCACAACTCCCACCTGGGCGACGCCCGGGCCACCGAGATGGGCTGGGGCCAGGGGCAGCACAACGTCGGCCAGCTGGCGCGCCAGCGCTTCGGTGCCGAGCGGGTGCTGCTGGTGGGCTTCACCACGCACACCGGCCATGTCACCGCCGCCCGGGACTGGGACGGGCCGGCCGAGCACCGCTGGGTACGCCCTTCACTCGAGGGCAGCGTCGAGCGCCTCTTCCACCAGAGCGGGCTCGACCGCTTCTACCTGCCGCTCCTGTCGGGCCGGGCGGAGCCCCTGAAGGCGCACCGGCTGGAGCGGGCGATCGGGGTGATCTACCGCCCGGAGACGGAGCGGGGCAGCCACTACTTCCAGGCCTGCCTGTCCGACCAGTTCGATGCCCTCTACCACCTGGACGAGACCACGGCCGTCGAGCCGCTGGCGCCGGGCGCGAGCTGGCAGCGCGAGGCCATCCCCGACACCTATCCCTTCGGGGTGTGAACCACGCCCGGCCTCACAGCTCGTGGCCGAGCACCACCTTGCAGATGTCGGCGAAGCTTCTCGCCTCGGGCAGCCCGCCCGGACGATGGCCGAGCACGCGGGCGATGTCGGCGGCCGAGATCACCCCGCGGATGCGCTCTCCCTGGCGCGAGGTCGGCTCGGTCACCAGCAGGTGCTGCTCACCGAAGCTCTTCAGCGCCCTGACCAGGTCGCCGATGCTCATCGAGGCCAGGGCCTCCAGGGTCAGGGTCGGGGTCTTGTCCAGCGGCGTCTGGATCATGCCGGCGGTGACGTCCTCACGGGCGATGTTGTGCTGCTGCATGGCCAGCGTGATCCGGCGGCCACCGATCACCTCGCGGGCGGGCAGCACGCCGCTGCAGCGTCCCTCGTCGTCCACCACCAGCAGCAGGCGGACGCCGCCACTGACCATCCGCTGCGGGGCCTCGTCGACCGGCCGGTCGCCGTCGACGGTCTGCGGGGAGATGCGGGCGAAGTCGGTGAGCACCATCATGGCCGGGCTGTCGGCGTCCAGGATCAGCGTCTCGGGCGTGGCGATGGTCGGGCGAGAGTGCTGCGCGACAGGCTGAACCGGGGAGGGGGATAGGGCTGTCATGGGGGAACTCCTTGTCGTGGTTGTCAGGAGGCGCCGTCGTGGCCGGCCCCTCCTGATGTCACCGTTTCATGCGTTCCTTACCAGTAACTTAAGGCGTGCGTCG
Source organism: Halomonas aestuarii (assembly GCF_001886615.1). NCBI lineage: Bacteria > Pseudomonadati > Pseudomonadota > Gammaproteobacteria > Oceanospirillales > Halomonadaceae > Halomonas > Halomonas aestuarii. The sequence continues at coordinate 3,427,240 of NZ_CP018139.1, read as the reverse complement.
GCGGCTCACCCGAGGACCCGGAAGCTGTCTGCGTTCAACCAGAGGTGCACGGTGATGCTGGCCGCGTACCCCAGGGCGATGACCGGGGCCCAGCGCAGGTGGGTGGCGAAGGTGTAGTTGCCCCGCGCCTGGCCCATCAGCGCCACCCCTGCGGCGGAGCCGACCGAGAGCAGGCTGCCGCCGACGCCGGCGGTCAGGGTGATCAGCAGCCAGTTGCCGATCGACATGTCCGGCTCCATCGAGAGCACGGCGAACATCACCGGGATGTTGTCGACTACCGCCGAGATCACGCCCAGCACGACATTGGCCCAGACCGGGTCCCAGCCCCCATAGAGGGTGTGGGAGAGCAGGCTGAGGTAGCCCATGAAGCCCAGGCCTCCGACGCACATCACCACCCCGTAGAAGAACAGCAGGGTGTCCCACTCGGAGCGGGCGATCCGGGTGAAGACGTCGAAGGGCACCACGCTGCCGAGCTGCTCGAGCTTCTTCCAGTCGCCGCGCTGGGTGTAGCGGGTGCGCTTGCGCTCGAGCGAGCGGGGCAGGGTGCGGCGCAGGAAGTAGCCGAAGAACTGCAGCAGGCCGAGGCCCGTCATCATGCCGAGTACCGGCGGCAGGTTCAGTAGGGTGTGGCAGGCCACGGCGTTGGCCACGGTGAACAGGAACAGGAAGATGATGCGTCGGGCCCCGCGCTTGAGCCACACGTCCTCCTTCAGCGAATCGGGATGACGGTTCTTGATGAAGGCGCTCATGATCAGCGCCGGCAGCAGGTAGTTGACCAGGGCGGGCACCAGCAGGTCGAGGAACTGGTTGAACTCCACCATGCCGGCCTGCCAGACCATCAGGGTGGTGATGTCGCCGAAGGGGCTGAAGGTGCCCCCGGCATTGGAGGCGATGACGATGTTGATGCAGCACAGGCCGATGAAGCGCTTGTCGCCCTCGGCGACCTTTAGCACCACGGCGCACATCAGCATCGCCGTGGTCAGGTTGTTGGCGATGGCCGAGATGCAGAATGCCAGGATACCGGTGATCCAGAACAGCGAGCGATAGCTGAAGCCCTTGCGCACCATCCAGGAACGCAGTGCATCGAAGACTCGGCGCTCCTCCATGGCGTTGATGTAGGTCATCGCCACCAGCAGGAAGAGCAGCAGTTCGCTGTATTCCAGCAGGGTGTCCCGGAAGGCCTCCTCGGCCTCGTTGGGCAGGCCCGCCTGCACGTAGACCCAGCCGATCAGCGTCCAGATCAGGCCCGCGGCGACCAGCACCGGCTTCGACTTGCGCATGTGCAGCTGTTCCTCGGCCATCACCAGGGCGTAGGCGAGGATGAACAGCGTCACGGCGGTGAAGCCGTAGAGGGAATTGGTGAGCGCCAGAGGCCCGGCGGAGGCCTGGGCCAGGGGGCTGGCCAGCAGGGTCAACAGGGCAAGCATGAGAAGACCAGGCATCCGGGCGCTGTGCCTGGGCCTGTGCTGTGGTCGTGTGAGCGTCAGCATGGTGAGTGTGGGTTCCCGGGGAGGAGAGTGGGCAGGGTGGAAAGCGCGAGAATGTTAGGATGCGAATAATGTGATCGCAATAGGCCTGGGGCCTTCCGGTGGCCACAGGCCAGGGCCCTCGCCGGTGCTGCCGGAGGCCCATCGGGGGTGTGGCATCGTCGAGTGGCGACGCCGGCCGGCATCGGGGGAAAAGGCCCTGGCGGTCGGGGGCGCAGTATCGGGAGGGTTTCTTATGACAGCCTTAAGGAAGCCTCGAGAACATCTCGAGACCTCCCCTGTTGCCGGAGCAGGGGCATCACGTGCCGGTGGCGGCGTCGCGCTCGGCGGGATGCGACGGCTGCATCGGCGGGTACTCGTCGGCGGTGAGTGTCTCGCGCTCGAGCAGCAGGGCGGCGCCGGTCTCGAGGTCCTGGCGCCGTTCGGTCAGGGTCTGCCGGGCCAGGGCGTAGGCCTCATCGACCAGCTGGCGCACCGAGAGGTCGATCTCCCGGGCGGTGTCCTCGGAGTAGTCGTGGGGATGGGTGGTGGTGTAGGTCTCGCCCAGGAAGGCCTGGCGGTCCTTCTCGTAGACCACCTGGTCGGCCTCGCTGGCCATCCCGAAGCGGGTCGCCATGTCCCGGGCGATCTCGGTGACCTTGGCCAGGTCGTCGGCGGCGCCGGTGGAGATCTCCTCGAAGATCAGCTGCTCGGCGGCGCGCCCGCCCATCAGCACGGCCATGCGGTATTTCAGGTCGCTGGTCGTCTGCAGGAAGCGGTCCTCGGTGGGCCGCTGGATGGTATAGCCCAGGGCGCCGACCCCGCGGGGGATGATCGACACCTTGTGCACCGGGTCCATGCCCGGCAGGGAGGCGGCCACCAGGGCATGGCCCATCTCGTGGTGGGCGACCACCGCGCGCTCGTGGGCATTGAGCAGCCGGCTCTTCTTCTCGAGGCCGGCGACGATGCGCTCGATGGCGTTGGTGAAGTCCTCCATCCCGACTGTCTCGCTGTCGCGGCGGGTGGCGAGCAGGGCCGCCTCGTTGACGAGGTTGGCGAGGTCGGCGCCGGTGAAGCCCGGGGTCAGCGAGGCGATGTGGTCGAGGTCAACGTCGGGGGCCAGGGCGCGGATCTTGTTGATGTGTACTTGCAGAATCTGCATCCGTCCCTTGCGCTCGGGGCGGTCCACAAGCACCTGGCGGTCGAAGCGGCCGGCGCGCAGCAGGGCGGGGTCGAGGATCTCCGGCCGGTTGGTGGCGGCCAGCAGCACGATGCCCGTGGAGGGGTCGAAGCCGTCGAGCTCGGAGAGCAGCTGGTTGAGCGTCTGCTCCTTCTCGTCCTGCCCCCCCATGGCGCCCGGTACGCGCGCCCGTCCCAGCGCATCCAGCTCGTCGATGAAGATGATGCAGGGCTTGGCCTTGGAGGCCTGTTCGAAGAGGTCTCTGACCCGGGCGGCGCCTACCCCGACGAACATCTCGACGAACTCCGAGCCGGAGATGGAGAAGAAGGGCACGCCGGCCTCGCCCGCCACGGCCCGGGCCAGCAGGGTCTTGCCGGTACCGGGCGGACCGACCAGAAGAATGCCCTTGGGGATATGGGCGCCGAGACGGCCGTAGCGCTCGGGGTCGCGCAGGAAGGCCACGACCTCCTGGAGCTCGTTCTTGGCCTCGTCCACCCCGGCGACATCCTCGAAGGTCACCTTGGTGGACGTCTCGACGTAGACCTTGGCCTTGGACTTACCGATCGACATCATGCCGCCGACACCGCCGCCTCCGGTCATGCGGCGGATCAGGAAGGACCAGATGACGAACAGCAGGACCAGCGGGATGAACCACGACAGCAGCACGGTCAGGAAGGGGTTCTTGGCGCGGCCGTCGAAGGTGATGTCGTGCTGCGACAGACGCTCAGCCAGGTCGGGGTCGACGCGGTTCGTGGTGAAGGCGGTGCGCCCGTCGGCCTGGGGCGAGGCAAAGGTCCCGGTGAGCCGGTCGTCGGAGACCTCCACCTCGGCGATCCGGCCCTCCTCCAGCAGCCGGGTGAATTCCGAGTAGGGGATGGGATCGGTGGTCCGCCAGTTGTGATAGACGTTCTGGAATGTCAGGAAGAGCATCATGGCGATCAACACGTAGACCACGTTGAAGCGATGATTGGGTTCCATGCCGATTTCTCCTGCGGGGGCCGGGTCCGCGGGGGGGCGAACGCGGCCGGATGCCATGACGATGGCCTCCAGTGTAGGCCAGGCCCCGGCGGGCGGGGGTGCCTCGGGTCAATCACGGTCCCGTCAACGGGGTAGCCTCATCCACGAGGTGCGCGTCTCCCGGCGGTAGGGCCCCGGAACGGCGCGGGCGAAGGCCGCGTGGTGAAGGCCGTGTTGAAGGCCGTGTTGAAGGCCGTGTTAAAGGCGAGGAAAGCCCGCCGCCAGCCCCCCAGCTCGTCCAGTCGCAGAGAAGGGGCCCTTGAAATCGGCGCGTCCCCCCGCACCTAGACTGGACAGACACGGATACCGCACGCGACGAAGAGGGAGATTCCATGAGCACGACCTCGCTGCCCAACCCTGGCCTGGGCACCTTCCGCCTGAAGGGCGACACCCTCAAGCAGGTGATCCACGACGCCCTGGACCTGGGCTATCGGCATATCGACACCGCCCAGATGTACGAGAACGAGCAGGACGTGGGGGCCGCCATCGCCGAGAGCGACGTGCCGCGCGAGTCGCTCTTCCTGACCACCAAGGTATGGCACGACCGGCTAGAGCCCGCCTCGCTCAAGGCCAGCGTGCGCGAGAGCCTGGACAGGCTCGGCACCGATTACGTCGACCTGCTGCTGATCCACTGGCCGTCGCCGGACGACGCCGTGCCCATGGCCGATTACCTGAACGCCCTGCGCGAGGTGCAGCAGGCGGGCCAGGCGCGCCATATCGGGGTCTCCAACTTCACCATCGCCCAGGTCGACCAGGCCCTGGAGATCCTCGGCCCGGAGGCGCTGCTCACCAACCAGGTCGAGGTCCATCCCTTCCTGCAGAACCGCGACGTGGTGGCGCACTGCCAGTCTCGCGGTCTGACGGTGACCGGCTACATGCCGCTGGCCGTGGGCAAGGTGATGGAGGATGCGACGCTCAAGCGCATCGCCGAGGCCCACGAGGCCACGCCGGCCCAGGTGGCCCTGGCCTGGACCCGGGCCCGCGGCGTGGTGACCATCCCGTCCTCCACCAAGCGCGATCACCTGGCCGGCAACCTCGCCGCCCTGGACCTCACCCTGAGCGAGGACGAGCTCGAGGCCATCGCCGGCCTGGAGCGCGGCGAGCGCATCGCCGACCCCGGCTTCGCCCCCGACTGGGACTGATCCTGGCCGGCGCTTTTTTGGGCCGCACCTCGCGGGCCGGTTCCCTCTTTCTTCGAAGGAGATGTCTTCGAAGGAGATGCTATCGAAAGGAGATGACATGGCTTCCACCGTACTGATCACGGGCGCCAATCGCGGCGTCGGGCTGGCGCTGGCGCGCCATTATCAACAGGCGGGCTGGCAGGTGATCGGCGTCTGCCGCCGCGGCTCCGACGAACTTTCCGAGGTGGCCACCCGGGTCATCGACGGCATCAACGTCACCCGCGAGGCGGACGTCGCGCGACTCGCCGAGGCGCTGGCGGGGGAGTCGCTGGACCTGCTGATCAACAACGCCGGGATGCTCCACGACGAGTCGCTGGGCGCGCTCGACTTCGACGCCATCCGTGCGCAGATGGAGATCAACGCCTACGCCCCGCTGCGGGTGACCGAGGCACTGCTGCCGTGCCTGGGAGAGGGCGCCAAGATCGCCAACATCACCAGCCGCATGGGCTCGATCGCCGACAACGACTCCGGCGGCCGCTACGGCTATCGGGCGTCCAAGGCGGCGCTCAACGCCTTCGGCAAGTCGCTGGCGATGGACCTGGCGCCCCGGGGCATCGCCGTGGCCCAGCTCCATCCGGGCTACGTGCAGACCCGCATGGTCAACTTCGGGGGGCTGATCACCCCGGACGAGGCCGCCCAGGGCATCGCCGCGCGCATCGAGGCGCTGACGCTGGAGACCAGCGGCGGCTTCTGGCACAGCAACGGCGAGCCACTGCCCTGGTAGAAGTCCCGGTACAGTCCATCGGGACAGAGCTCGGGTGAGGCGCCTCGATCACCTGCTCGGCTAGACGCCAGCGGTGATCAGCGCCGGAGATTGTCGATGGGCCCGCGCCGCAGCAGGCGCAGCAGCACCGCCCGGCCGGCCCGCAGCCAGGGGTAGAGCCGGGCGGTACGGCTCGGGGAGGCGAAGAGCCGGGCCATCAGCCGGTTGAAGAGGCCGCTGCCGGTGCTCATCAGGGCCAGGCGATGCAGGGCCTCGCTGCCGTGCATCCACTGCTCGCCGATCCGCAGGGCGAAGCCCTCGTCCAGGTCGATCCCCCGCTCGCTCAGTTCGCGGCGGGCGGCGCTCTCCTGCCGGGCATCGACCAGCTCCACCTCGCCGACGTCTCGACGCAGCCGCTGCAGACGCACGAACTGCCGGCACATCGGGCACTGGCCGTCGTAGACCAGCATCATGGGGGGCCGTGACCGCTCCTGTGGCGTCATGCCAGCGCCTCCAGGGTGGCGATCTCCAGCCGGAAGTCCCCCTCCCGGCGGTCGGCGATCAGAAAGCCCAGCTGGCGAATCTCCTCCGGCGCGAGCGGGGGAGCGTCGTCCAGCCGCCGGCCCCGGTAGACCGCCTCGAAGTCGCTCCAGGGCAGGTCGAGGGTCTGCCAGTCGCCCGAGGTGGCGAAGCGGGCGCGGTAGGCCGCGCCCTCGGGGAGCCGGTCGGCGCGCAGTCGCAGCTGGTAGGTGCGTCCGTCGCCGCGGACCCGCAGGCGCATCCCGTGGGCCTCGTCCAGGGCCGGGTCGCCGCGCTCCCGGCGCACCGAGGCGAAGCCCCCACCGTGGTCGAGGGAGAGGCGCCCGGCAAAGACCCCGAGGCCCTCCTCGACGTGCAGCCCTCCCTGGGAGACGCCGCCCATGACGCCATCGTTGACGGCATGCCAGCGGCCGGCCTCCTCGGCCTCCCGGAAATCGACCCTCAGTGACATGGCGTGTCCTCGCATGGTGGGTGGGGCAGAGGGACAGGATGACGTGCCTGTCGCTCCCTGGCCAGATGCGCACGCATGGCCACCGGGAGCGCTGCCGGCGCCCGGCAGCTAGACTGGCGAGGTACCGCCCTGGTGACGGCGCACCAGGCACCGTCACCGGCCCCCTCCCTCCCTGGAAGCCGAGAGGTGCAAGATGTCGCCTTTCCTCGCCGCCACCGTCCTGTCCCCGGGCAGGTTCTCGCCGCCGTCGCCCCGGTGTCGCCCGTTGGCGATCTGGCTGCTGGCCCTGCTGCTGGCGCTTCCCGTGGCCCCGGTCGTCTCGTCATCTTCCGGCGACGACATGGCCGCGGCGCTGGCGCGGATCGTCCGGGAGCAGAGTGCCTGGCTCGGGGCGCGCACCGCGTACGAAGAACCCGATCTGCCGGGGATCCGCTTCGAGAGCCAGGCCGCCCTTCAGCACCGCTGCTTCCCGGCCTTCCCCGACAGACTGGACGTCCGGGTGAGGGGAGCCTATGACCCAGCGGAGGGCAACATCTACCTGGATCTCGACTTCGACCTCGGGTCGCCCGTCGGGCGCAGCTACCTGCTCCACGAGCTGGTGCACCATTTCCAGGTCCACAACCGGGAGCACATCGACGCCCGCGACCGGGGACGCCTGGAGGGGCAGGCCTATCGGCTGCAGCTGCGCTGGCTCGAGGAGGCGGGCGTCGACGACCCGTGGGGTGCCCTGGGCATCGACGAGAAGACCCTTCGCATCATCGAACGCAGCACCCGCTAGCCCTCGCCCGCGAAGGGAGCCGACGGGCCTCTCGGCGCTTCAGGATGCAGGCCACCGGCCTGTCGCGGTATCATGTCGGCCTTTCGCATTCCCATTCGCGTCCCGATCAGGCACCGCATTGATGTCAAACCCCACCCTGGCCCGTGAAGTCGGGCTGCGCAGAACCTTCGCGATCATCTCGCACCCCGACGCCGGCAAGACCACCATCACCGAGAAGATGCTGCTGTTCGGCAACGCCATCCAGCTGGCCGGCTCGGTCAAGAGCAAGCGTGACGACCGTCACGCCACCTCCGACTGGATGAAGATGGAGCAGGAGCGGGGCATCTCGGTGACCACCTCGGTGATGCAGTTCCCCTACGGGGGGCGCATCGTCAACCTGCTCGACACCCCGGGCCACGAGGACTTCTCCGAGGACACCTACCGGACCCTGACCGCGGTGGACTCGGCGCTGATGGTGATCGACGGCGCGAAGGGCGTCGAGGCGCGGACCATCAAGTTGATGGAGGTCTGTCGCCTGCGCACCACGCCCATCCTCACCTTCGTCAACAAGATGGACCGCGACATCCGCGACCCTGTGGAGGTGATGGACGAGGTCGAGGAGGTGCTCAACATCCAGTGTGCCCCCATGACCTGGCCGATCGGCATGGGACGCCACTTCCGGGGCGTCTACCACCTCTACAACGACACCATCCACCTCTACACCCAGGGGCAGGGCAACCGCATCCCCGAGGACCGTCGCATCGAGGGGCTCGACAACCCCGAGGTGGACGAGGTGCTGGGCGAGGACCAGGCCGAGGAGCTGCGCATGGAGGTCGAGCTGGTGCGCGGAGCCTCCCACCCCTTCGACCACGAGGCCTACCTGCGCGGCGAGCTGACGCCGGTCTACTTCGGTACCGCCATGGGCAACTTCGGGGTGCGCGAGATGCTCGACGGCTTCGTGGAGTATGCGCCGCCGCCCCAGCCGCGGGAGACCGATACCCGCATGGTGGAGGCGGACGACGGCCGCTTCACCGGCTTCGTCTTCAAGATCCAGGCAAACATGGACCCGAACCACCGCGACCGGATCGCCTTCCTGCGGGTCTGCTCTGGCAAGTACGAGAAGAACATGAAGATGCGTCACGTGCGCATCGGCAAGGACGTGAAGATCGCCGACGCCCTGACCTTCATGGCCTCTGATCGCTCCCACGTGGAGGAGGCCTGGCCGGGCGACATCATCGGCCTGCACAACCACGGCACCATCCAGATCGGCGATACCTTCACCCAGGGCGAGGACATGCGCTTCACCGGCATCCCGCACTTCGCCCCGGAGCTCTTCAAGCGCGTGCGCCTCAAGGACCCGCTGAAGATGAAGGCGCTGCAGAAGGGCCTCCAGCAGCTCTCCGAGGAGGGCGCGACCCAGGTCTTCATGCCGATGGACAACAACGACCTGATCCTCGGCGCCGTGGGCACCCTGCAGTTCGACGTGGTCGCCCACCGCCTGAAGGAGGAGTACAAGGTCGAGGCCGTCTACGAGGGCGTGAACGTCAACACCGCGCGCTGGGTCTACTGCGACGATGCCAAGAAGCTCGAGGAGTTCAAGCGCAAGGCCAGCACCAACCTGGCCATCGACGGGGGCGGCTACCTGACCTACATCGCCCCCACGCGCGTGAACCTGCAGATGACCCAGGAGCGCTGGCCGGAGATCCGCTTCCAGCCGACGCGGGAGCACTGATTGCGCTAGTGCCAGTGCAGTCCCGGTCGGGGCTGAACCGGGGCCAGGCCCCGGGGTGCCGGACCATCGAGGAGGCGCTGTGAACCCCTCCCTGGGCGCTACATTTGCCTTCCATGGCAAATGACCTCCTCTTCGGCCTGTCCCCGGCGCCCCTCACATTCAGCAATGCAGTAAAGGTATCTTGTCCTTGCTCCTTGCTCCTTGCTCCTTGCTCCTTGCTCCTTATAGCTTGCCCCTATGCTCATTGACGCCCACTGCCACCTGGACTTCCCCGACTTCGATGCCGACCGCGAGGCGGTAATCGAGCGGGCCAGGGCCGTGGGCGTCACGCGTTTCGTGGTGCCGGGGACGACCCGGCAGCGCTGGGGGCGCGTGCTGGCGCTGGGGGCGCGCGACGACGTCGCCGTCTGCCTGGGGCTGCATCCCTATTTCATGACGGAGCACCGGGAGGATGACCTCGAGGCGCTGGACGCGGCGCTCGATCGCCATCCGGAGGTGGTGGCGGTGGGAGAGTGCGGCATCGATGCCCGCTTCGACGAGACCCTCGACGCCCAGTGGACGCTCTTCGACGCCCAGCTGCGCCTGGCAAAGGCGCGCTCGCTTCCCGTGGTGATCCACTGCGTGCGGGCCAACGACCAGGTGGCCAAGCGACTGCGACAGCTCGACCTGCCGGCCGGCGGGCTGATCCACGCCTTCGCCGGCTCTCCCGAGCAGGCGCGCGTCTTCCTCGATCTCGGCTTCACGCTGGGGCTCGGCGGGGCGGTCACCTTCGACCGGGCCAGGCGCGTGCATCGGGCCGTGGCCTCCCTGCCGAAGGATGGCTACGTGTTGGAGACCGACAGCCCCGACATGCCGCTGGCCGGCCACCAGGGGGAGCGCAACGAGCCGGCCCGGGTCGCCGAGGTATGCCGCGCGGTGGCCGAGCTTCGCGGCCAGTCGGCACGGCAGGTGGCGGCGGCCAGCACCGCCACCGCGCGTCGGCTGTTCGGGCTCCCTACTACTTGACCGCCAGCGCTTCCGGGTCCAGCCGTTCCACCGGGTAGGGCAGCTTCAGCAGCTTGAGCTTCTGGCCGGCGCAGCGCAGGGGCAGGGCGGGCTCCCTGGTGCTCATCACCGCCAGCACCTCGGCCTCGCCGTAGGCATCGAGCTCGGCGCAGAGCACCTCGCCGAGCCGCTTGTCGTCGGCGTCCTCGATGGCGCTGCCGGGTTCCGGCAGCAGGCCGCCGTCGAGCTGGGCGCGCACCAGGCGCTTCTTCACCTGGCCGCGGAAGTGGGCGCGGGCGACCACCTCCTGGCCGGTGTAGCAGCCCTTCTTGAAGCTGATGCCGCCGAGTGCCTCCCAGTTGATCATCTGCGGCAGGTAGGTATCGCGCTGATCGGCATCGAGCCAGGCGAGCCCCGCCTGGATGTCGTGCAGCCGCCAGACGGCGTTGTCCACCGGCGTGGCGTGCTCCCTGAGCCACTGCCAGTCCCCCTCGACCCGGTCGCTCGGCAGGCAGATCAGCAGGCGCGGGCGCGGCCCCGGGTGGGCCAGCAGCTGTATCTGCTCGTCGCCGGCCTGGTGCCAGGGCCGGAGCGGCGGCGCATCGAAGCGCACCTCGGCCAGGGCCGCGGCCTCGCGGCCGATCAGCCCGAGCAGGGCCAGGTCATCGCGCACCTTCAGCTCGGCCTTGTAGAAGGCGGCGAACTTCTTCAGGTGCTCGGCCAGGGAGGGCACCAGGCTCGCATGCATCACCAGGCGGTAGTGGGCCGGGGCGACGCGCATCAGCTCCGCGTTCGCCAGCACGCGGCCCTTGGGGGTGCAGAAGCAGGTCAGCGGCGCGAAGGCGCCGTCGGCCAGCGACACCTGGGCGCTGGTCTGGCCCTGCAGGAAGCGCTCGGCATCGGGCCCCTCGACGTCCAGCACCCCGAGGTGGGCGAGCGGCGTCATCACCGTGGTGTCCAGGGCGACCCGTGGCGCATCGGGCGTCTCGAACATCACCCGGTGACCGGCCTCCTGCCGGCCGCCGGTGGCAGCGATCCAGTCCATCATCTGCGGGGCTCCTCGTGGTTCGGTGTCGTGCATGATCCTGCCGTCTAGATGCGGGCGATGGGGCGGCATTGCAAGCGCTGCCCGGCGCCCGGGTGGCGTGCTAGACTCGGGGCCTGTTTCCACAGTCAGACCGTCCATCCACGCCATGTCAGGAGGCGCCCATGGCCCATCAGTCACTGAGCTTCGAGGGAGTCGAAAACGCCGACCAGGTCAACCGCATCACCACCGCCCTGATGATGCTCGACGGGGTCGACAGTGTCGAGGTCGGCCGCCACGGCGCGGAGGTCGAGGGCAAGGCCCGCCGCGAGGCGCTGATCAAGGCGGTGGATGCTCTCAAGCTGGGTATCGAGGTGAAGTGATGAAGAAGACCATTGAAGTCGTCAGCGAGCGCAACCATATCTACCGCCAGCGGGTCGAACTGGACGGGTTCGAGGATCTGTTCGTGGACGTGCCCGAAGCCTACGGCGGCGAGGGCAGCGCCCCGGACCCCCATGACTACTTCGACCTGTCCCTGGGCGCCTGCAAGGCGATCACCTCCATGATGTACGCCCGGCGCAAGAAATGGCCGCTGGAGGGGGTGAGCGTCACGGTAAACCGCGACGACAGCCAGGAGCGCCACGGGACCTACCGGCTGGAGGTGGTGATGACCTTCCACGGCATCGACGATCCCGAGCAGCGGGTCCGGCTGGAGGAAATCAGCCACAAGTGCCCGATCCATCGCCTGATGACCACCTCCACCGTGGAGGTGACCACCCGTACCGCCGACCTCAGCGTCAACAACAGCGCCGACGCCTGAATCCCGCGCCCGGCGTCGTTTCACTCCCGGGCGCCCCGACGGCGCCCGGTTCGTCATCGGAGCCGCCATGAGCAAGCCCTTTCGTCTGCAGTCCAAGTTCCGGCCCGCCGGTGACCAGCCCACGGCCATCCAGGGCCTGATCAGCGGGCTCGAATCGGGGCTGGCCCACCAGACGCTGCTGGGCGTGACCGGCTCCGGCAAGACCTTCACCATGGCCAACGTGGTCGAGCACCTGCAGCGTCCGACCATCGTCATGGCGCCCAACAAGACCCTGGCGGCGCAGCTCTACGGCGAGTTCAAGTCGTTCTTCCCCGACAACGCCGTCGAGTACTTCGTCTCCTACTACGACTACTACCAGCCCGAGGCCTACGTGCCGTCGTCGGACACCTTCATCGAGAAGGATGCCTCCATCAACGACCACATCGAGCAGATGCGCCTCTCGGCCACCAAGGCGCTGCTGGAGCGTCGCGACGCCATCATCGTGGTGTCGGTGTCGGCGATCTACGGCCTGGGCGACCCCGACCAGTACCTGAAGATGCGCCTGCACTTCACCCGCGGCGAGCTGATCGACCAGCGCAAGTTCCTGCGCCGCCTGGCGGAACTGCAGTACACGCGCAACGACATGGACTTCAAGCGCGGCACCTACCGGGTGCGCGGTGACGTGATCGACATCTTCCCGGCCGATGCCGAGGACGAGGCGGTGCGCGTCGAGCTCTTCGACGACGAGATCGATACCATCAGCCTGTTCGATCCGCTCACCGGCGAGGTGCGGGGCAAGGTGCCGCGCATGACGATCTACCCCAAGTCGCACTACGTGACGCCGCGGGAGACCATCCTCGGCGCCATCGACGAGATCAAGGCCGAACTGGTGGAACGGCTCGACCAGCTGCGCCGGCAGGACAAGCTGGTCGAGGCCCAACGCCTGGAGCAGCGCACCCTCTACGACATCGAGATGATGCTGGAGCTGGGCTACTGCAACGGCATCGAGAACTACTCGCGCTACCTCTCCGGGCGCCAGCCCGGCGAGCCGCCGCCCACCTTCTTCGACTACCTGCCCAGTGACGCCCTGCTGTTCATCGACGAGTCCCACGTCAGCGTTCCCCAGGTGGGCGGCATGTACAAGGGCGACCGCTCCCGCAAGGAGACCCTGGTGGAGTACGGGTTCCGCCTGCCCTCGGCGCTGGACAACCGTCCGATGAAGTTCGACGAGTGGGAGCGGATCTCTCCCCAGACGGTCTTCGTCTCCGCCACGCCCGGCCCCTACGAGGCCGAGCATGCCGGGCAGGTGGTCGAGCAGGTGGTGCGCCCGACCGGCCTGCTGGACCCGGAGATCGAGGTGCGCCCGGCCTCCACCCAGGTGGACGACCTGCTGTCGGAGATCCACCTGCGCAGCGAGGTGGGGGAGCGCGTGCTGGTCACCACCCTGACCAAGCGCATGGCCGAGGACCTCACCGAGTACCTGGACGAGCACGGCGTGCGGGTGCGCTACCTGCATTCCGACATCGACACCGTGGAGCGGGTGGAGATCATCCGCGACCTGCGTCTCGGCAAGTTCGACGTCCTGGTGGGGATCAACCTGCTGCGCGAGGGGCTCGACATCCCCGAGGTCTCGCTGGTGGCGATCCTCGATGCCGACAAGGAGGGCTTCCTGCGCAACGAGCGCTCGCTGATCCAGACCATGGGGCGCGCCGCGCGCAACGCCCACGGCAAGGCGATCCTCTACGGCGACCGGGTGACCGACTCCATGCGCCGGGCCATGGACGAGACAGAGCGGCGTCGCGCCAAGCAGGTCGCCCACAACGAGGCCCACGGCATCACGCCGACCACGGTGACGCGCTCGGTGGCCGACATCATGGAGGCCGCCCAGGCCCCCGGCAAGAAGGGCAAGGGGCGCCGCGGCGAGCGCAAGGTGGCCGAGCGCGAGGCCGTCTACGATCCCGCCGAGCTGTCGCCCCAGGAACTGCTCAAGGAGGTCTCCCGGGTCGAGGATGCCATGCACGAGGCGGCGCAGAACCTGGAGTTCGAGGACGCGGCCCGCATGCGCGACCGGCTGCACGAGCTCAAGGAGCGCCAGCTGCTCCTGGGCTCCGCCTGACGGGCGCCTGCCATGCCGGAAGGCCCGGAGATCCGGCGCGCCGCCGACCGCGTGCATCGCCAGCTCGCCGGCCGGCGCCTCGACCACGCCTGGTTCGCCTTTCCCGACCTGGCGGGGCAGGCCGCCTCACTGATCGGGCGCGAGGTCACGGCCGTGGACAGCTGGGGCAAGGCGCTGCTGACCCGCTTCGATGATGGTCGCGTGCTCTATTCCCACAACCAGCTCTACGGCGTCTGGAAGCTGCATGACGCCGAGCGCGAGCCGGACACCGGCCGGTCGCTGCGGGTCCGCCTGGTGGCGGAGGGCAGGGCGGCCAGCCTCTACAGCGCCTCGGACGTCTCGCTGTGGGACGAGGCGACCCTTAAGGATCACCCCTTCCTGTCCCGGCTCGGCCCCGACCTGCTGACCCACGGCGTGACGGAGGCGTACGCCCGGGACAGGCTGCTCGAGCCGCGCTTCCGGCGTCGCGGCCTGGGCGGACTGCTGCTCGACCAGTCGCTGTTCGCCGGCACCGGCAACTACCTGCGCAGCGAGATCCTGTTCTTCGCTGGCCTGCACCACGCGTCCCGGCCGGCGGACCTGGAGGAGGGCGCCCTGGGTCGACTGGCGGTCTGTGTTTTGGCGGTGACCCGCCAGGCCTACGACCAGGCGGGGGTGACCAACCGCGACGATTGGGCCGCCACCGACCGGGCCCGGGGCGCCAGGCGACGCCACTGGCGCTTCGCCGTGTTCGAACGCGACGGCCTGCCGTGCCACGCCTGCGGCACAAGCATCGAGCGGGTCACGCTGGCCTCCCGGCGGCTCTATCTCTGTCCCCGCTGTCAGCCCGCCCGATGATGAGCATCATTTTTATACCGTTATCTATCATTGGCAAATACCCATAGCGGCTTCGGCTTTCGTGGTAGCCACTGCCGGGAGGCCAAGGAGCTGGGGTATAATGCCGGCCGTTCGAGCCCACCCGCGCCGGAACGCGCCCCGAGGTGGGCATGCCGACAACGCCAAGGAGTTCCTTGCCCATGACCGTGATTCGCCAGGACGACCTGATCCAGAGCGTCGCCGATGCCCTGCAGTACATCTCCTATTACCACCCGAAGGACTTCATCGACGCCATGGCGGCGGCCTACGAGCGGGAAGAGAACCCGGCGGCCAAGGACGCCATCGCCCAGATCCTGATCAACTCCCGGATGTGCGCCTTCGGCAAGCGCCCGATCTGCCAGGACACCGGCATCGTCACGGTCTTCGTCCATGTCGGCATGAACGTGCGCTTCGAGGCCGACATGAGCCTCGACGACATGGTCAACGAGGGCGTTCGCCGTGCCTACCAGCTGCCGGACAACGTGCTGCGCGCCTCGGTGCTGGCCGACCCGGACGGCAAGCGGGCGAACACCAAGGACAACACCCCGGCGGTCATCCATCACAAGCTGGTGCCCGGCGACACCGTCGAGGTGCACGTAGCGGCCAAGGGCGGCGGCAGCGAGGCCAAGTCCAAGTTTGCCATGCTCAACCCGTCGGACAACGTGGTCGACTGGGTCATGGAGCAGCTGCCCAAGATGGGCGCCGGCTGGTGCCCGCCCGGCATGCTGGGCATCGGCATCGGCGGCACCGCCGAGAAGGCCATGGAACTCGCCAAGGAAGCGCTGCTCGATCCCATCGACATCCAGGACCTGCAGGCGCGCGGCGCCTCCACCCGGGCCGAGGAGCTGCGCCTGGAGCTGTTCGACAAGGTCAACCAGAGCGGCATTGGCGCCCAGGGGCTGGGCGGTCTGACCACGGTGCTGGACATCAAGGTCAAGGACTATCCGACCCATGCCGCCAACAAGCCGGTGGCGATCATCCCCAACTGTGCCGCCACCCGCCATGCCCACTTCACCCTGGACGGCAGCGGCCCCGCGGCGCTGCCCGCGCCGAAGCTCGAGGACTGGCCGGAGATCACCCGCGAGGCGGGCGACAACGTCAAGCGCGTCGACCTCGACCACGTGACTCCCGAGGAGGTCAAGACCTGGCAGCCCGGCGACACCCTGCTGCTCAACGGCAAGCTGCTCACCGGCCGTGACGCCGCCCACAAGCGCATGGTCGACATGATCGCCAAGGGCGAGCCGCTGCCGGTGGACATGAAGGGCCGCTTCATCTATTACGTGGGCCCGGTGGACCCGGTGCGCGACGAGGTGGTCGGTCCGGCCGGCCCGACCACCGCCACACGCATGGACAAGTTCACCCGCACCATGCTGGAGGAGACCGGCCTCTTGGGCATGGTCGGCAAGGCCGAGCGGGGCGAGGCGGCCATCGAGGCGATCCGCGACAACCAGGCGGTCTACCTGATGGCCGTGGGGGGCTCCGCCTACCTGGTCGCCCAGGCGATCAAGAAGGCCCGCGTGGTCGGCTTCGAGGATCTGGGCATGGAGGCCATCTACGAGTTCGAGGTGGAGGACATGCCGGTGACCGTGGCGGTCGACAGCCAGGGCACCTCGGTGCACCAGACCGGGCCCGCCAAGTGGAAGGAGATCATCGCCGAGCGCGCCTGATCCCTCGCCCGGAACGCCGCGACGGCCCCGCCCTGTGGTGGGGCCGTCGCCGTTTTGGGGGTATGCTGGACGGGTGCGTTAGGGCATTGTTTTTACGGACGGCCTCGCCGTCGTCCCACGGAACGGGGATGCGACCATGACCTCCTGGCTGATCGGCCTGGCGATCTTCCTGATCCACCTGCTGGGCATCCTCTCGGCCGTGCTGGCCCTGATGTCAAGCCGCACCTCCCAGGGCGCCATCGCCTGGATCATCTCGCTGCTGACCATGCCCTACCTGGCGGTGCCGGCCTTCTGGATCTTCGGCCGGCCGCGCTTCTACGGCTACGTGCTGGCCCGCGGCGAACGCGACAGCGTGCTGCGCCGCCAGCTGCACCGCTATCGCGACCGCTTCGTGCCCTATCTGTCGGCCAGCAATGACGCCGACATTCGCGCGGTGGAGCAGCTCGCCATGATGCCCCTGACCCGGGGCAACCGGGTGGAGCTGCTCATCGATGGAGAGGCGACCTTCGACAGCCTCTTCGCCGGCATCGAGGCCGCAGAGGATTACATCCTCGTCCAGTTCTTCATCGTGCGCGACGACGCCCTGGGCCTCGAGCTCAAGCACCGCCTGCAGCGGGCCGCCGAGAAGGGGGTGCGGGTCTGCTTCCTGTATGACGAGATCGGCTCCCACAGCCTGCCCGAGCGCTACCTGCGCGACCTGCGCGGGGCCGGGGTGGAGGTGAGCGCCTTCCGTTCCTCCCGGGGCCTGAAGCATCGTTTCCAGCTCAACTTCCGCAACCACCGCAAGGTGCTGGTGGTGGACGGGCGCGAGGGCTGGGTCGGGGGCTTCAACGTCGGGACCGAGTACCTGGGCCACAACCCGCGCCACGGCCACTGGCGGGATACCCACCTCAAGCTCAGCGGCCCCAGCGTACTGGGCCTTCAGGAGGCCTTCTGGGAGGACTGGCACTGGGCCACCGGCGAGATGATCTCGCTGACCTGGACGCCCGTGCCGTCCCCCAGCCACAGCCAGAACGTGGTGATCGTGCCGTCGGGGCCGGCCGATCGCCAGGAGACGGCGAGCCTGCTGGTGCAGCACATCATCCACAGCGCCCATGAGCGGCTCTGGCTGACCAGCCCCTACTTCGTGCCCGACCAGGGCGTCCAGGATGCCCTGCGCCTGGCCGCCATGCGCGGGGTGGACGTGAGGATCATGATGCCGGAGCGCCCCGACCACCTGCTGGTCTTCCTCTCGGCCTTCTCCTTCCTGCCCGACATGCTGCGCGCCGGGGTCCGGGTCTATCGCTACCAGCCGGGCTTCCTGCACCAGAAGGTGATGCTGATCGACGATGTCGCCGCCAGCGTCGGCACGGTGAACCTCGACAACCGCTCCTTCCGCCTCAACTTCGAGATCACCGCCGTGGTGCCCGACCGGCAGTTCGCGGGAGAGGTGAGCGCCATGCTCGAGCAGGATTTCAGCGACTGCCGCCGCGTGACCCTGGAGGAGTTCACCCGGCGTCCGCTATGGCGCAAGCTGCTCTCCCGCGCGGCCTACCTGCTCTCGCCGATCCAGTGATCCGGCTTGGGTCCCGGAGCCCGCTGGGGTACATTAGCGTGCTTCGAAGGCTCCCCATCGGGGGCGGGCATGCAGACATCCTGGGGAGTGGCGGTGAACCTCGAGACCAAGTGGCTGGAAGACTTCGTGGCCCTGGCCAGCACGCGCAGCTTCTCTGCCTCGGCGCGCCAGCGGCATGTCACCCAGCCGGCCTTCAGCCGCCGCATCCGCTCCCTGGAACAGGCCGTCGGCGTGACCCTGGTCGATCGCTCCACCACGCCCGTGGACCTGACCCCGGAAGGGCAGCTCTTCCTGGTCACCGCCCGCAACATCGTCGAGCAGCTCAACGAGAGCCTCGGCCACCTGCGGGGGCTGGCCATGGCCAACGAGGCGCTGGACATTGTCGCCGCCCACTCCCTGGCCCTGAGCTTCTATCCGCAGTGGATCTCCCGGCTGCAGCAGGGCCTGGGCGAGCTGCCCACCCGGCTGGTGGCCATGAACGTGGGGGATGCGATCCATGTGCTGCGCGAGGGCAACTGCGACCTGATGCTGGCCTACTACGACCCCTATGCCAGCATGCAGCTCGATGCCGAGGTCTTCCCCTCCTTCTCCATCGGCCAGGTGAACATGCTGCCCGTCTGCCTGCCCGACGAGCAGGGCCGGCCGCGCTTCACCCTCGAGGGCCGGGAGTCGATCCCCTATCTCGCCTATACCCAGGGGGCCTTCCTGGGGCGCAGCGTGCGGATGCTGCTCAAGAACGACCCGGTGCGCATGCGCCTGCGCACCGTCTACGAGACGGCCATGGCCGAGGGGCTCAAGGGCATGGTGATGCAGGGAATGGGCATGGCCTGGATCCCCGACTTCTGCATCCGCCAGGAGCTCAAGGACGGCCGTCTGGTGAGGGCCGGCGCCGAGAAGTGGGACGTGCCCCTGGAGATCCGCCTCTACCGCTGCTCGCTGGTGCACAAGCCGGGCGTCGAGAAGCTGTGGCGGCAGATGATGAAGTTGCCCCGGGACTTTCTCCAGGCCTGACGGCAATCCCCAGTCTCCAGGCCTGACGATACCCTCCGCTCTCCCGCCCCGTCGGGGCGGGCCCGCTAGCGGCCGCCGAAGTCCGCCGGCAGCCCCAGGAAGTCCTGGATGATGAAGAAGTGATCCTCGAACAGGCTCTCGGGATCGAGGTCGGCCAGGGGGACCCAGCGCGCGTGGTCCCCGCCCTTGACCGGCTTGAGCTGGGGAAGCTGCTGGTCCGGTCGCAGGGCGAAGTAGAAGGCCTCAGCCAGCGTCCGTCCCCGCCAGCTGCGATGGGGCTCGTCGAAGAGGCGCTGGCCCCTCAGCGACCCCTTGAGCACCGCCTCCGGCACCTTGAGGCGTACCCGTTCCCGCAGCTCCCTCAGGCAGGCATCCATCAGGCGCTCATGGGGGCTGATGAAGCCCCCCGGCAGCGCATAGAGGCCCTTGCCCGGCGCAGCGGTCCGCCTCACCAGCAGCACGTGGCCCGACTGCACCACCACGGCGTTGACCGTGACGAAGATGGGCGGGTAGGGCGCCTGGGACCAGGCCTGACGGTACTGATCGAGCAGGCGCTGCTCCTCCACCAGCTGTCCGTAGGGGGGCTCATCCAGGAAGGTCCGGATCCTCGCCACCACGCCGGGGGGCAGGTCATGGATCGCGTGGGTGCTCAGGTAGTCCTCGGCCGAGGCGGCCGAGCGGAACAACCGCTCACGGATCCGGTGGGCCGAGATGCCCTCCACCAGCGGCACGCTCACCGATTCCCACTGGGGGAACAGCGAGAGGTAGTAGCTGGACTGGCCGCGACTGGCGCCGATCAGCCCGATGCGCGGCAGCCGCGCATGCTCGGGGCTGGCGATGTCGCGTACCTTGCGCTGCACGTCGCGCACCCAGACGTCGTTGTTATAGAGGGCGTCGAGCAGCGGCACGACCTTCAGCCGGTCATTCTCCTCCTCTTCGAAGGCGCTGCGCAGCATGCGCAGGCGCTCCTCGTAGCGCCAGGGGTTGCGCAGGGAGCGCGCCTGCCAGGCCGAGCCGACCAGCACGATGACCTGGCGGGCGTGCCGCAGGGCCTCGCGGATCACCGCCAGGTGGCCCAGGTGGGGGGGCTGGAAGCGGCCGATGAACACCAGACAGTCGAAGTCGGCAGGGCTGTCGTCGTCCGGTCGTGCGGTCATGGAGGCTCCTGGCGGGCGGTGGGACGGGCAGGGAGGCCATTATGGTCAGGCCCGTTGGCCGCTGCAATCGTGGCCGGCCTCGGCGGCACGGCGTCCATTCGGGTATGCTGAACAAAAAACGGCTGGGACGTGGGGGACAGGGTGATCAAGCACAACATGACGATGATCCGGCAGTCGGTGCTGTTCTGGTGGGGGGTGGTACACGCCGCCATTCGACTCTGGCTGGAGCGCAACGCCTTCAGTTATGCCGGCTCGCTGGCCTTCTACACCCTCTTCTCGCTGGCCCCCACGATGATCATCGCGGTCACGGTGATCGGCATGGTGCTCGGGGAGGAGGCCGCCCAGGGCCAGATCGTCGCCCAGCTCCAGGACACCATGGGGCACGACGCCGCTGCCGCCATCGAGCAGGCGGTCGCCCAGTCGCGCATCCAGGAATCCGGCATGCTGCCGACGATGCTGGGGGTCGGGGCGCTGCTGGTCGGTGCGACCACCGTCTTCGCCCAGATGCAGTTCTCGCTGAACACCCTATGGGGGGTCACGGCGCGTCCCAGCAGCAACAGCGCGCTGAAGTTCATCAAGAACCGCCTGCTGTCGCTCACCGTAGTGCTGGCCATCGGCTTCATCATGCTGGTGTCGCTGGTGCTCGGTGTGGCGGTTCGCGCCCTGCTGCAGGTGGGGAACGACATCGTGCCCTTCGTCGGGATGCTGACCCGAGTGGCCGAGTTCCTGGTGTCGCTGGCGGTGATCGCCGCGCTCTTCGCCACCATCTTCAAGGTGCTGCCGGACGTGGTGCTGGGCTGGAAGGACGTGATGGTCGGCGCCGTGGTCACCGCCGTGCTGTTCGCCATCGGTCGCTGGGGCATCGCCATCTACCTGGCCTACACGGCCACGGCCTCCACCTACGGCGCGGCCGGTTCGGTGGTGATGATCCTGCTGTGGGTCTACTACAGCTCGCTGATCCTGCTGTTCGGAGCCGCCTTCACCAAGTGCCACCTGCTGGCCCGTGGGCGGACCGTGCTGCCCCGCAACTCCGCGGTGCTGGTGCGCCACGAGCTGTTCGAGCACCACGAGCTCGTCGAGACCTGAACCGCCTCCTGCCCGCGAACACGAGGAAGGCCGGCAATCGCCGGCCTTCTGCATCGTAGTCACTGCGGGATCAGCCGGCGGGACGGAAACGCTCCCGTGCCAGGTCGTCGGCCACGGTGGCGGGGCTCTGCCCCGTGCGCTCGGCCCGCGCGAAGATCTCGTCCAGGGTGGCGCCGATGCCCTCGATATGCGCCATGACATCGTCCCGGGCATAGTCGTCCCGGCGCTGCCAGGCGATCTCGATCACCCCGCCGGCGTTGGCCACGTAGTCCGGGGTGTAGAGGATGCCGCGGGCCATCAGGCGCTCGGCCATCTCCGGGGTGGCGAGCTGGTTGTTGGCGGCGCCACAGACCACCCTGGCCCTCAGGCGCTCGACCACGTCCGCCGAGAGGGCGGCGCCCAGCGCACAGGGCGCGAAGACGTCGACCTCGGCATCGGCGATCGCCTCGGGTGCGACGGTCTCGGCGCCGACTTCCTCGGCGAGACGGGACAGCGCGGCGCTGTCGACGTCGGTCAGCACCAGGCGGGCCCCGGCCTCGTGGAGGTGTTTCGCCAGGTGGGCGCCGACGTGTCCGACGCCCTGGATGGCCACGCGCAGGCCCGCGAGGTCGTCCCGCCCGAGGCGGTGTCGCACGGCGCTCTTCAGGGCGCAGAACACGCCCCAGGCCGTGAAGGGCGAGGGGTCGCCGGAGGCCTGCCCGTGGCGGGGGAGGCCGCCCACGTGGTCGGTCGCCTCGGCGATGTGGCGCATGTCCGCCTCGCTGGTGCCCGAGTCCTCGGCGGTGATGTAGGCCCCGCCCAGGGAGTCCACCAGGCGGCCCATGGCGCGCAGCAGTTCGGGGGTCTTGTCGCGGCGGGGATCGGCGATGATCACCGCCTTGCCGCCGCCCAGGGGCAGGTCGGCCAGGGCCGACTTGTAGGACATGCCGCGGGAGAGGCGAAGCACGTCGGTCAAGGCCTCGGCGTCGCTCGCGTAGGGGTAGATGCGCAGGCCGCCCAGGGCCGGGCCGCGGGTGGTGTCGTGCAGGGCGATGATGGCGCGCAGCCCGCTCGCCTCGTCGCTGCCGAAGACGATCTGCTGGTGATGGTCGAACTCGGGGTGGTCGAAGACCGGCATGGCGTAGTCCCTCGTGAGGATGATTCTTGTGTTGGAGTCTGCCCGGGTAGGGCGATCCTCGGCCGCGGCCGGCTTGTGGCCGTGAAGCGTCCGGGGATACCGACAAGATTAGGGCATCGGCCTCCTGACGGGAAGTGGCGAGGGACTGGTCGCCAGGGCGACCGTGCTGGTAGAAAGGAGGGCGACACCGTTCGCGATGATCAGGAGATGGCCATGGACACGTGCTGCGCGAAGGCGCTGGTGACCGGCAAGGTGCAGGGCGTCTGGTACCGCCGGGCGGCCCAGGAGCAGGCCCTCAAGGCCGGGATCACCGGCCATGCGATTAACCTGCCGGACGGCCGGGTGGAGGTGCTGATGTGCGGCGAGCGCGAGGCGGTCAAGCGGCTCGCCGAGTGGCTCTGGAAGGGGCCGGACGGGGCTCGGGTCACCCACGTGGAGTTCGAGGTGATCGAGACCCACGTCCCGGACGGTTTCCGCACCGCCTAGCCCGCCGGGGCGATATGTACCAGAAACCGACGCCGGAAGGCCGGCGTCGGCTCACTGCCTGCCCCGTGCGGGGAGGCCGGAGGGATCAGGCCAGGGTGTCGGCGATCCACTCGCTGACGGCGTCCCCGTCGACGCCCAGGCAGACCTCCACCAGCGGGGTGCGCGACCAGCGCGACTCGATGAAGCCGCGACCCTCGGGGGCGAAGATGGTCTGGCCCTCGGCATCGCCGGCGGTCGCCACGGTCAGGTGGCCGCGGGCCGTGGTGAAGAGTTCCGGGCGCAGCAGCCAGGCCAGGGCACAGCTGTCATGGGGGCAGCAGCCGTCGATGCCGAGGAATTCGCGGTAGAAGTCCCGGTAGAAGGCGAAGCTCCCCGCCAGCACCTTGCCGAGCTCCCCCTGGCCGGCCTCGATGCGGGTCATGTGCGCATCGGTGAGCACGCATCGGTGGGTGACGTCCAGGCCGACCAGGGTCAGCGGCCAGCCGGCGGTCAGCACCCGGGCCGCGGCGTCCGGATCATTGAACATGTTGGCCTCGGCCACCGGGGTGACGTTGCCGCCCTCGCGGATCGAGCCACCCATGATCACCACGCGCTTGACCCGGTCGATGATGCCCGGATCCAGCTGCAGGGCCGCGGCCAGGTTCCCCACCGGGCCGACGGCGACCAGGGTGACCTCGCCGGGGCGTGCATTCACCGTGTCGACGATGAACTGCGGGGCGCTGACCGCCTCGGCCTTGCCCTTGACCGGCGGCAGCGCGATGTCCCCCAGGCCGTTGGCGCCATGGATGTGGGCGGGCGGCGGATGGCGGTCCTTGACCATCGGCCCCGCGGCCCCCTGGGCGACGGGGATCTCCCGTCCGGCCAGCTCTGACAGCAGCAGGGCATTGTGGGTGGCCGTCTCCACGTCGACGTTGCCGTAGGTGGTGGTCAGGCCCAGCAGGTCGATCTCGGGATGGCGCAGGGCGATGGCGATGGCCTGGGCGTCGTCGACGCCCGGGTCGGTATCGAAGATGATCGGATGCGACACGGTGTGGCTCCTTTCCTTGAATACAAATGCATCAGCGGCATCGGGGGCGGACGGGTCAGCGGGTGACGGGACCGTCGCGCAGGGCGCGCTCGACCTCGTCGCGGGGGGGAATGCTCTCGGCGGCACCCTCGACCTGAACGCCCAGGGCGGCGGCCGTGGCGGCGAGGGTCAGGCAGTCGGTGACGCCTTGCCCCTCCTGGAGCGCCGCCAGGTAGTAGCCGATGAAGGTGTCGCCGGCGGCGGTGGTGTCGCGCGGGGTCACCGACAGGGCCGGCTGGAAGTGGCGCTGCCCGCCGCCCTGGAACCAGGCGCCCTCGCCGCCCAGGGTCAGCACGGTATCGGTCTCCGGCAGGCGTCGGGCCAGGCCCTCCAGCAGCGCCTCGGGGGCGGCCGCCTCGTCGACGCCGGCGAGCCAGGCGGCCTCGCCGCGGTTGACGAAGAGCAGCGCGCAGCGCTCCAGGGGCAGGCTCATGACCTCGGCGCCCATGGGTGCCGGGTTGAAGGCGACGTGAAGCCCCCGCTCCGCGGCCTGCTCCAGCACCTGGGGCAGGGCGTTGGTCTCGTTCTGGGCCAGCAGCCAGTCGCCGGGGCGCGTCGCGGCCAGCCGTGCCTCCAGGTCCGCCTCGTCGAAGCCGTGATTGGCCCCGGGGAAGAGGATGATGGCGTTCTCGCCGTGGTCGTCCACCTGGATGATCGCGTGCCCGCTCGGGGCGTCCACCAGCGTGACGCCGGCGACCTCCACCCCGGCCTGGCCGAGCAGCTCCCTGGCCCAGGCGTCCTGGTGGTGGAGGCGACCCCAGTGGCTGACCCGGCCCCCGGCGCGGGCCATGGCCAGCGACTGGTTGGCGCCCTTGCCGCCGAGCCCGACGCGATAGTCGCGGCTGGCCAGGGTCTCGCCGGGGCGCACCAGGTGGCTCACGCGATAGAAGTGATCGAGGTTGATGGACCCGAAATTGTGCAGCATGTCGTCTTCCCGGTATCAGTCGGCTTGCCAGTGGCTCAGGTTGTCGGCGGTCAGGCTCACGATGCGCTGGCGTGCCTCGGGCGTGATCCAGGCGTTGTGGGGCGTGACGATCAGGTTGAGCGGCTCCTCCAGGGCATCGAGCAGCGGGTGTCCGTCACGAGGCGGCTCGCTGGGCAGGACGTCGACCCCGAGCCCCCCGAGGCGTCCCTCGCGCAGCGCCGCCAGGGCCGCCTGTTCGTCGATGATCCCGCCCCGGGCACAGTTGATCAGCAGGGCGCCGGGCTTGAGGGTGGCCAGCAGGGCGGCGTCGACCAGGTGGCGGGTGGCCTCGGTGAGCGGGCAGTGCAGGCTGATCACGTCCGCCTCGGGGGCGAGCTCGCGCAGGCCCGGCCGGCTGTCGTGTGCCTCGTTGCCCGGGCGGGCCGCGAAGTCGACATGCATGCCGAAGGCCTGGGCGAGGCGGGCCACCTTCGAGCCCAGCTCCCCCTGGCCGACGATCACCAGGCGCTTGCCCTCGAGCTGCAGGGTGGTGTGGTCCATCAGGCAGAAGAAGGGGCTCTCGGCCCAGCGACCCTCGGCCACGTCATGCTGGTAGCGGGGCAGGCGGGTGGCCAGGGCGAGCATCAGCATCAGGGTGTGCTGGGCCACGCTGGCGGTGCCGTAGGCGGTGACGTTGCGCACCTCGATGCCCAGGCGCTCGGCGGCGGCCATGTCGATGTTGTTGGTGCCGGTGGCCAGCACGCAGATCAGCTTCAACCCGGGGAGGGCCTTCAGGGTGTCGGCGTCGAGCACCACCTTGTTGACGATGGCGACCTCGGCGCCGGCAAGCCGCTCGGCGGCCTGCTCGCGGGTGCTCTGGTCATGCACGTCCAGGGCGTCGAGGTGCTGGCGGATCGCGGTCAGATCGATGTCTGGCCCCAGGCTGGCGGCGTCGAGAATGACGGCTTTCATTGGATTTTCCTTGTCGATGCAGGCGCGACGGATGACAGGCCGTGCCGGGGCTGGGCCTGGCACGGCGCGACAGGCTATAATAGCCGGCTTTCAAGGCAGGCTTGGATAATCCGCGGGCCGGCCCTATATCGCATAACGGAAGCGTGACGCGGCGGATGCCCTGGCCGCGCTTGATCCATGGGTGATGTCAGACCATCGGGAGTGATCAAACCATGCCCATCTACGAATACGAGTGCAAGGCCTGCGGCCACCGCCTGGAGAAGCTTCAGAAGATCAGCGCCGAGCCGCTGACGGACTGCCCGGCCTGCCAGGCGGCCGAGCTCAACCGCCTGGTGTCCGCGGCGGGCTTCCGCCTGGCCGGCGGCGGCTGGTACGAGACCGACTTCAAGACCGGCAGCAAGAAGAACCTGGCCGGCGGCGGCGAGGGGGGCAAGCCCGCCAGCAGCGAGGGCGGCAAGGCCGACAGCAGCAAGCCCGCCGCGACCCCCGGCAAGGACGGGGCGGTCGCCTGAGCCGCCCGCGCCGCCTCTTTCACCATTTCATGCAACGGAACAGGATACGACATGCGCAGCCATTATTGCGGCCAGCTCAACGAGACCCTGGTGGACCAGACGGTCACCCTGTGCGGCTGGGTACATCGCCGGCGTGACCACGGGGGCGTCATCTTCCTCGACATGCGCGATCGCGATGGCATCGCCCAGGTCGTGGTGGACCCCGATACCGCCGAGGCCTTCGCCAATGCCGACCGCGCCCGCAGCGAGTATGTGCTGCGCATCCAGGGCCGGATCCGGCTGCGCCCCGAGGGCACCCAGAACCCCAACATGCCCACCGGCATGATCGAGGTGCTGGCCAAGGAGGTCGAGGTCCTCAACACCGCCGCCACGCCCCCGTTCCAGCTCGACGAGCATGGCAAGGTGGGCGAGGAGGTGCGCCTCAAGCATCGCTACATCGACCTGCGTCGCCCGGAGATGATCGACAAGCTGCGCCTGCGCTCGCGCATCTCCCACAATGTGCGCGCCTTCCTCGAGGAACAGGGCTTCCTCGACATCGAGACCCCGATCCTGACCCGGGCCACCCCCGAGGGCGCCCGGGACTACCTGGTGCCGAGCCGCACCCACCCGGGCAGCTTCTTCGCCCTGCCGCAGTCCCCTCAGCTCTTCAAGCAGCTGCTGATGGTGTCCGGCTTCGATCGCTACTACCAGATCGCCAAGTGCTTCCGCGACGAGGACCTGCGCGCCGACCGCCAGCCGGAGTTCACCCAGATCGATATCGAAGCCTCCTTCGTCGAGGAGGAGGACATCATGGGGATCACCGAGGCGATGATCCGCCAGCTCTTCCAGGAGGTGCTGGACGTCGAGCTGCCGGCCTTCCCGCGCATGCCCTATGCCGAGGCCATGAGCCGCTTCGGTTCCGACAAGCCGGACCTGCGCATCCCGCTGGAGCTCACCGACGTCGACGACCTGATGAAGGACGTCGACTTCAAGGTGTTCTCGGGGCCTGCCAACGCCGACGACGGTCGCGTGGCCGCGCTGAAGGTCACCGGCGGGGCGTCGCTCTCGCGCAAGGAGATCGACGAGTACACCAAGTTCGTCGGCATCTACGGCGCCCGCGGCCTGGCCTGGATCAAGGTCAACGAGCGGGCGAAGGGCCTCGAGGGCCTGCAGTCGCCCATCGTCAAGTTCATGGAAGGCGTGGTCGAGGAGCTGCTCGACCGCGTCGGCGCCGAGGACGGCGACATCATCTTCTTCGGCGCGGACAAGGCCCGCATCGTCAACGAGGCCCTCGGGGCCCTGCGCGTGCGCCTCGGCGAGGACCTGGACCTCTACACCGCCGAATGGTCGCCGCTGTGGGTGGTCGACTTCCCGATGTTCGAGGAGGACGGCAACGCCCGCCTGCAGGCGCTGCACCACCCCTTCACCGCCCCGTCCTGCGACGTCGAGACCCTCAAGTCCCACCCGGCCGGTGCCCTCTCGCGGGCCTATGACATGGTGCTCAACGGCACCGAGCTCGGCGGCGGCTCGATCCGTATCCACGATCATGCCATGCAGCAGACCGTGCTCGAGGTGCTGGGCATCGATCAGCAGGAGGCCCGCGAGAAGTTCGGCTTCCTGCTCGACGCCCTGCAGTACGGCGCGCCGCCCCATGGTGGCCTGGCCTTTGGCCTCGACCGCCTGGTGATGCTGATGAGCGGGGCCAAGACCATCCGCGAGGTGATCGCCTTCCCGAAGACCCAGAGCGCGGCCTGCCTGCTGACCGAGGCGCCGGGCGAGGTGAGCAGCGAGCAGCTCAAGGAGCTCAACATCCGCCTGCGCCAGAAGGCCAAGGCGGAAACCGCCGGCGAGTAGGCCTCGCATCCCGACCCCGCACCATCTCACCGGCGCCCCAGGGCGCCGGTGTCATGTCCACGGCAAGGAGAGGTGAATGGCTGGACACAGCAAATGGGCCAACATCAAGCACCGCAAGGCGGCCCAGGATGCCAAGCGTGGCAAGATCTTCAGCAAGCTGATCCGCGAGCTCACGGTGGCGGCGCGCCAGGGCGGGGGCGATCCCGCCGACAACCCGCGCCTGCGCGCCGCCATCGACAAGGCACTGGGCAGCAACATGACCAAGGACACCATCCAGCGGGCGGTCGATCGCGGTGCCGGCCATGCCGAGGCCGACGAGATGGAGGAGATCGTCTACGAGGGCTACGGGCCGGAAGGCGTGGCCATGCTCGTGGAGTGCATGACCGACAACCGCAACCGGACTGTCTCCGAGGTGCGACACGCCTTCAACAAGCATGGGGGCAACCTGGGGACCAGCGGCTCGGTGGCCTTCATGTTTCACAAGCAGGGGCGACTGCAGCTCCCCGAGGACGTGACCGAGGAGGCCGCCATGGAGGCGACGCTGGCGGCCGAGCCCGAGGACATCCAGGCCCTCGAGGGGGGCGGCCTGGAGGTCATCACCACGCCGGAATCCTTCGGCCGGGTCAAGGATGCCCTGTTGGCGGCGGGCATCGAGCCGGAGGTCAGCGACGTCGGCCTGTACCCGGACAGCTACACGCCCGTCGCCGAGGTGGAACTGGCCCGCAAGGTGGTCAATTTGATCGACATGCTCGAGGACCTGGATGATGTCCAGAACGTCTACACCAACGCGGAGTTCGACGACGATGTCCTCGACCAGCTCGACTGAGCCGTCCGGATGCTGATCCTGGGCATCGATCCCGGGTCGCGGATCACCGGCTACGGGGTGCTGGACGTCAGCACCCCCACGCCGCGCTACGTGGCCAGCGGCTGCATCCGCATCCAGGCCGACGACCTGGCCCAGCGCCTGGCCCAGGTCTATGCCGGGGTCAGCGAGCTGATCGCCGTGCATGCGCCCGGCGAGTTCGCCATCGAGCAGGTGTTCATGTCGAAGAATGCCGACTCCGCCCTCAAGCTCGGCCAGGCCCGCGGGTCGGCGATCGTCTGCGCCGCCAACCACGGCCTGCCGGTCAGCGAGTACGGCCCGCGGCAGATCAAGCAGGCGGTCACCGGCGGGGGGAGCGCCGACAAGGCCCAGGTGCAGCACATGGTGACGGCCATCCTGGGGCTCTCGGCCACGCCCCAGGCCGACGCCGCCGATGCCCTGGCCATCGCGCTCACCCATGCCCACGCCCGCCTGGGGCTGCTCAGCCAGGGCAGCTACGGGGGCCACGCGAGCCGCCGGAAGGGGAGTGGCTGGCGGGATTTTCGTCCCTGAGGCTGTCGCCATGTCGCGACGCCCAGGGATTGTCGAACGCTGTTCTCGCGGGCTGGCAAGCCGCCCGGACGAACAGTATAGTGGCTCGGTGACGGCCCCTCTGGCCGCGAAGGACTCCAACCCAAGGGACAGCGAATTTCCATGATAGGACGCCTGCGAGGCACCCTGCTCGAGAAACAGCCACCCTGGCTGGTGGTGGACGTGGCCGGCGTCGGCTATGAACTGGAGGCCTCCATGACCACCCTGGTGGCCATGCCCGGCACCGGCGAGCCGGTATCGCTCTATACCCACCTGACCATCCGCGACGATGCCCACCTGCTCTACGGCTTCGCCCGCGAGCAGGAGCGTGCCCTGTTCCGCGCCCTGATCAAGGTCAACGGCATCGGTCCGAAGCTGGCCCTCGGCATCCTCTCCGGCATGGATGAGGACGCCTTCGTGCGCTGCGTGATGGACGACGACGTCAAGGCGCTGACCCGGCTGCCCGGCGTGGGGAAGAAGACCGCCGAGCGGCTGATCATCGAGATGCGCGATCGCTTCCCCCACTGGGAGCAGCCGGGCGAGCTGCCCATCGGCGGGGAGGGCGCGACCGGGACCGTGTCGACCGGCCCGGCTGATCCCGTCGCCGACGCGGAGGCGGCCCTGGTCAGCCTCGGCTACAAGCCCGCCGAGGCGTCGCGCATGCTGGTCGGCCTCGAGGACGCCGAGTCCACCGAGGCCTTGATCAAGGCGGCGCTGAGTCGCCGCCTGGCGGGATGAGCCGATGTCGCCGCAACCCTTCAACCTGACGCCGGGTGGCCGCCATGCTCGAGTCTGATCGCCTGATCGCCGCCGACGCCCGCGAGGGGGAAGGCAGTGTCGATCATGCCATTCGCCCCAAGAGGTTGACCGACTACATCGGTCAGCCCCGCGTGCGCGAGCAGCTCGACATCTTCATCAGCGCGGCCCGCGGCCGCGAGGAGAGCCTGGACCACACTCTGGTCTTCGGCCCGCCGGGGCTCGGCAAGACGACGCTCGCCAACATCATCGCCGCGGAGATGGACGTGGGGCTCAAGTCGACCTCCGGGCCGGTGCTGGAGCGGGCGGGGGACCTGGCCGCCATGCTCACCAACCTGCAGCCTGGCGACGTGCTCTTCATCGACGAGATCCACCGGCTCTCGCCGGTGGTGGAGGAGATCCTCTATCCCGCCATGGAGGACTTCCAGCTCGACATCGTCATCGGGGAGGGACCGGCGGCGCGCTCGATCAAGCTCGACCTGCCGCCCTTCACCCTGGTGGGGGCGACCACCCGGGCGGGCCTTCTGACCTCGCCGCTGCGCGACCGCTTCGGCATCGTGCAGCGCCTGGAGTTCTACAGCATCGACGAGCTGACCGAGATCGTCGCCCGCTCGGCGCGCCTGCTGGGGGTCGACAGCGACCACGAGGGCGCCCGGGAAGTGGCCCGCCGCTCCCGGGGCACCCCGCGCATCGCCAACCGGCTACTGCGCCGGGTGCGCGACTTCGCCCAGGTGCGTGCCGAGGGCCGGGTCGACGCCGAGATCGCCGACCTGGCGCTGAACATGCTGCACGTCGACCATCACGGTCTCGACCACATGGACCGTCGCCTGCTGCTGGCGATGATCGAGAAGTTCGACGGTGGCCCGGTGGGCATCGACTCCCTGGCGGCCGCCATCGGCGAGGAGCGCGACACCATCGAGGACGTCATCGAACCCTACCTGATCCAGCAGGGTCTGATGATGCGCACCGCCCGGGGCCGGGTGGTGACCCGCCAGGCCTGGGAACACTTCGACCTGGCGCCCCACGAGCGGGCGCCCCAGTAGCGCACTTTTCCCCAGTCACGACTGACCAAGACCGACGAGGATGCCCGTGAACGACTCCCTGTCCATACCCCACCTGATCATGAACGCCAGCGGCGTGGTGCAGGCGGTGATGCTGATCCTGATGATCGGCTCCCTGCTGTCCTGGGTGGTGATCTTCCAGCGCACCTTCGTGATGCGTCGCGCCCGCAAGGCCCACCGCCGCTTCGAGGAGCGATTCTGGTCCGGCGTCGACCTCAACGAGCTCTATCGCGAGACGCCGGCCGAGCAGGAGACCCAGGGCGCCGAGCATGTCTTCCGTGCCGGCTTCCGCGAATTCAACCGCCTGATGGCCAAGACCCGCAGCCCCCAGGCCATCCTCGAGGGCGTCCAGCGCAGCATGCGCGTGGCCTGGTCCCGGGAAGAGGATCGCCTCACCCTGCACCTGGTGTTCCTGGCCACTGTCGCCTCGGCCAGCCCCTATATCGGGCTGTTCGGCACCGTCTGGGGCATCATGGGCTCCTTCCAGTCGCTCTCCATGGCCCAGCAGGCCACCCTGGCCACCGTGGCGCCCTGGATCGCCGAGGCCTTGATCGCCACCGCCATGGGCCTTTTCGCGGCCATTCCCGCGGTGATCTTCTACAACCGGCTGTCCGCCGAATCGGGCCGGCTGCTGGGCAAGTACGAGGATTTCGCCGAGGAGTTCCACTCCATCCTGCACCGCAACCTGCAGGGCCGGGCCGACGCCGGCGCCGACTGAGGGAGAGGCCGACATGCTGGGACCCTTCAATCGTGCCGGGCGCCGCAAGCCGATGGGCGAAATCAACGTCGTGCCGTTCATCGACGTCATGCTGGTGCTGCTGGTGATCTTCATGATCACTGCGCCCATGCTCACCCAGGGCGTGCAGGTCGACCTGCCGCAGGTCACCTCCGAACCCATCGAGGAGACCGAGGACCGCGACCCCATCGTCGTCTCGGTGGACCGGGACGGTCAGTACTTCATCTCCCTGGGCGGGGACGAGTCGCCGGTCAGCCTGGACGAGGTCAGCGAGCGGGTGATCATCCTGCTCGACCGCCAGCCGGGCACCCAGGTGATGGTGCGCGGAGATCGCAACGTCCCCTATGGCCAGGTCGTGACCCTGATGAGCACGCTGCAGACGGCCGGGGTGAGCAATGTCGGGCTGATCTCGGAACCGCCCCCCGGGGACCGTTGAGGAGCGCCCATGGCCAGACATGACCGACGCGTGGGCTATGGCCTGCCGCTGCTGCTCGCCATCGGCCTGCACCTGGCGATCCTGGTGCTCAGCGTGCTGCGCTTCCCCGAGGACAAGGTCGAACCGCCGAGCACGAACATCGTCCAGGCGACCCTGGTGAGCACCGAGACCACCACCGATCAGGCCCAGCGTGCCGAGGAGGCGCGGGCCCGGGCGGCGGCCCGACAGGCCGAGGAGGAGGCCGCGGCGCGCGCCGAGGAGGAGGCGACTCGCCAGGCAGACGCCGAGGAAACCGCCCGCCAGGCCGAGGCGGAAGCCGAACGGCAGCGCCAGGCCGAGGCCGAGGCCCGCGAGGCGGCCCGCCGGGAAGCCGAGGAGGAGGCCGCTCGCCGTGCCGCCGAGGCCGAGCAGCAGGCCCGGGAGCGCGAGGCCCAGGCCGAGCGTCGCCGTCAGGCCGAAGCCGAACGCCAGCAGGCCGAGGCGGAAGCCGAACGTCAGCGCCAGGCCGAGGCGGAAGCCGAACGTCAGCGCCAGGCCGAGGCGGAAGCCGAACGTCAGCGCCAGGCCGAGGCGGAAGCCGAACGTCAGCGCCAGGCCGAGGCGGAAGCCGAACGTCAGCGCCAGGCCGAGGCGGAAGCCGATCGCCAGCGCCAGGCCGAGGCGGAAGCCGATCGCCAGCGCCAGGCCGAGGCGGAAGCCGAACGCAAGCGCCAGGCCGAGGCGGAGGCCGAACGCAAGCGCCAGGCCGAGGCGGAAGCCGAACGCAAGCGCCAGGCCGAGGAGGCCGCACGCCGTGCTGCCGAGGCGGCGAGCCAGGGGCTGGATCGCGCCATCGAGGGGGAGAGCGACAACGTCGCCAACGCCCGCCAGGCCACCGAGGCCGCCAACAGCTTCATCAACCTGGTGCGCCGCGCGGTGGAGCAGGCCTGGGTGATTCCGCCCAATGCCCCGGCGGGCGCCGCGGCCGAGGTCACGGTGCGGCTGGGACCCTCGGGGGAGCTGTTCGCGGCGTCCATCGGTCAGAGCAGTGGCGACCGGGCCTTCGACCGCTCCGCGATCCAGGCCGTGGAGGCCGCCGCGCCCTTCGCCGAGCTTCGCCAGTTGCCCGCAGCGGCGCAACGCGACTACCGTCAATTCAATCTGCGATTCAGACCGGGGGATATCCGCTGATGAACGTCCTGAAGACCACCTGGCTGGCCGCCATGCTGATGCTGTTCACCAGCCTGGCCCAGGCCGCCGACCTGACCATCGAGATCACCCGCGGCAGCGACCGCGCCACCCCCATTGCCGTGGTCCCCCTGGCCGACGGCGAGGCGCTGCCCCAGGACATCGCGCAGATCGTCTCCGATGACCTCGAGCGCAGTGGCTACTTCGAGCCCCTGGCGCGGCGCGACATGTTCGCGCGCCCCGCCTCCGGCGAGGAGGTGCGCTTCGGCGACTGGCGCGCCCTGGACGTCCGCTACCTCGTGGTGGGACGGGTCAGCCGAGAGGGCGAGGACTACCGGATCCGCTACGAGCTGATGGACGTCAGCGGCGGGAGTCGCCTGATCGGCGAGACCGTGACCGCCGGGCGACAGGGGCTTCGCGACGCCGCCCACTACATGAGCGACCAGATCTTCGAGGAGATCACCGACATCCGCGGCGCCTTCTCGACCCGCATCGCCTACGTGACCTCCACGGGCGTGGGCGACAATACCCAGTATGCGCTCCACGTGGCCGACGCCGACGGTCGCAACAGCCAGCAGATCCTCTCGTCCGACGAACCGATCATGTCGCCGTCCTGGTCGCCGGATGCCGGCAAGCTGGCCTATGTCTCCTTCGAGACCGGGCGCCCGGCCATCTACGTTCAGGAGATCGCGTCCGGCCGGCGGGTGCGGGCCACCTCCTTCGAGGGGCTGAACAGCGCTCCGGCCTGGTCCCCGGACGGCCGTCGCCTGGCGATGTCGCTCTCCAAGGATGGCCAGCCCGACATCTACGTGATGGACATCGGCTCGCGCGATCTCGAGCGGATCACCACCGGTTCCAGCATCGAGACCGAACCCGACTGGTCACCGGATGGCCGCAGCCTGGTGTTCACCTCGGATCGCAGCGGCGGGCCCCAGATCTACCGCCGTGACCTCGGCAGCGGTGAGGAGCAGCGCATCACCTTCACCGGCAACTACAACGCCCGGGCCCGCTTCGCGCCGGACGGCGAGGCGATCTTCCTGATCCACCGCGGCAACAACGGCTACCAGGTGGCACGACAGGACCTCGAGAGCGGTCGCCTGGTGGCCCTGACCGACTCGAGGCAGGACGAATCCCCCAGTGTCGCGCCCAACGGCACCATGGTAATCTTCGCCACCCAGCAGGGAGGCAACGGCGTGCTGGGCGGGGTCTCCGCCGACGGGCGCGCCTCCTTCCGGCTGCCGGCGGCACAGGGTGATGTCCGCGAACCCGCGTGGTCACCGTTTCTGAACTGATGTCCCCCAACAGGAGTTTCATGATGCAGCTCAAGCCCTATGCCAGAACCCTGGCCATCGCCCTCTCCCTGGCCGTCGTGGCCGGCTGTTCCAGCACGGGAGGCGGCCAGGACGGCGCCATGGATGGCGGCCTCTCGGGCAGCGATCGCGGCGGCGTCTCCACCGGCAGCGCCGATGGTCGCGGCGTCAGCGGCGACCGTGCCGGCCAGATGGCCGATGCCGAGGGTCGCATTCCGGAGACCCGGACCATCTACTTCGAGTACGACAGCGACGCCATCCGCAGCGAGTTCGAGCCGGTGCTGACCGCCCATGCCCGCTTCCTGCGCGCCAACCCCAATGCCTCGGTGATGCTGCAGGGTCATACCGACGAGCGCGGCACCCGCGAGTACAACCTGGCGCTGGGCGAGCGGCGCGCCGGCGCCGTCGAGCGCTACCTCAACGTGCAGGGGGTGTCTCCCTCCCAGGTCGAGGTGGTGAGCTACGGCGAGGAGCGGCCCGCGGCGCGCGGCGCCAACGAGCAGGCCTACGCCCAGAACCGTCGCGTCGTCTTCGCATACTGAGCCGGGCCGACACGCCGAGGGAGATAGCCATGAGACACGGTCTGAAGAGACTGTGCGGTGCGGGAGCCCTGGTGCTCCCGCTGACCGTAGCGGCGCCCGTCCTGGCGCAGCAGCCGGTGATCGAGGACCTGACCGAGAGCAGCCGGGGAAGCGGCTTCTACAGCCAGACGGCGACCCGCGAGGAGGCCGGCGGCAGCCTGGTGATCTTCAACCAGGTCCAGGAGCACCAGGAGGAGATCCGCCAGCTGCGCGGGCAGGTGGAGGAGCTGCGCCATCAGCTCGAGCAGCTGCGCCGCCAGACCCGCCAGCAGTACCTGGACATCGAGGACCGCCTGATGGCGGCAGGCAGCGGCGTCGACCAGGCCGCCCCGCCCGTGGACGAGGAGAGTGCCCGCCAGGTGGCCGAGGCCCCTTCTCCCAGCGGGGACGATGCCGGTACCCAGCAGGCCTACCAGGCCGCCTTCGCCCATGTCCAGGCCCGGGAGTTCGGCGAGGCCATCGCCGCCTTCGAGGGCTTCGTCGCCGAGCATCCCGACAGCCGCCTGACCGCCAACGCCTATTACTGGCTGGGCGAGCTGCATTCGGCCGAGTCGAACCTGGAGGAGGCCGAGGCGGCCTTCCAGAGGGTCCTCGAGGACTTCCCGGAGAGCAGCAAGGTGCCCGATGCGCTGTACAAGCTGGGCCTGCTCGAGGCGCGCCGCGGGCGGCCGGAGGAGAGCCGGGCCCTTCTCGAGCGGGTGCGCGAGGAGCATCCCGACAGCAGTGCCGCGGGGCTTGCCGATGACTTCCTGCGCCAGGCGGGCAACTGACGGATCGAGGAACCGAGATGACCTGCAAGATCGACTACCAGCCGGCGGCCGACCTGCTCCACGGCCGCATCATCCTGGTCACCGGTGCCGGCGACGGCATCGGCCGGGCCGCGGCCCTGGCCTTCGCCGGCCATGGCGCCACCGTGATCCTGCTCGGGCGAACCATCGCCAAGCTGGAGAAGGTCTACGACGAGATCGAGGCCGCCGGGGGACCCCAGCCGGCGATCTTCCCGCTGAACGTCGAGGGGGCCACGCTCAAGGACTACCATGACATGGCCGAGACCCTGGACAAGGAGTTCGGCCGCCTCGACGGCCTGTTGCACAACGCCGGCATGCTGGGCCGCATCACCCCCTTCGAGCAGTACAATCCCGAGCTCTGGGAGCAGGTGATGCAGGTCAACATCAACGGACCGATCTGGATGACCCAGGCGCTGCTGCCGCTGCTGAAGGCGTCGCCGGATGCCTCGGTGGTGTTCACCTCGTCCAGCGTGGGGCGTCGTGGACGGGCCTACTGGGGCGCCTATGCGGTGTCCAAGTTCGCCACCGAGGGCTTCGTCCAGGTGCTGGCCGACGAGGTCGAGCACCTGGGCACCCTGCGCGTCAACAGCCTGAATCCCGGCGCGACGCGCACCGCCATGAGGAAGGCCGCCTATCCCGGCGAGGATCCCCTGGCGCTGCGCACCCCCGAGGAGATCATGCCCACCTACCTGTGGCTGATGGGGCCCGACAGCCAGGGCCACAACGGCGAGCCGTTCGACGCCCAGCCGCCGAAGCAGGGCTGAACGCGCCGCATCACGCCCCGGGCGCGTCCGCCCGGGGCCTCACGATACTCCCTCAGTTTCCTGCCGCGACCGTCTAGCCCTCCCGCAAGGCCTCCACCAGGGCCTCGGCGGTATCGAACCATAGATCGGCCGGCCAGCGGCGGTAGTCGTCGCCCTTCTCGATATAGCCATAGCCCACCGCCACGGCGGCCATGCCGGCCGCCCGGGCCGCCTGCATGTCGCGCAGGTGATCCCCGATGTACCAGCAGTCGATCGGCGTCGCCCCGAGGCGACGCGCTGCCTCGTGCAGGGGCTCGGGATCGGGCTTCTTGACCGGCAGGTCATCGGCGCAGAGCAGGGCGCCGGGACGTAGCCCGAGGGCCCTGACCAGGGGCTCGGCATAGGCCCTGGGCTTGTTGGTGACGATGCCCCAGCGGCGTTCGCTCGCCGCCCACTCGTCCAGCAGCCGATCCAGCGGCGGGAAGACACGGCTCTCCTCGGCCACCGCCTGGCCGTAGGCCTCGAGCAGGAAACGGCGGGCCTCATCGTGCCCCTCGGCCTCCTTCTCGAGGCCCAGCGCCAGGGTCACCAGGGCGCTGCCACCGTTGGAGACCTGGCCACGGATCAGCGGATAGGGCAGGGCGGGCAGGCCGTGGTGGTCGCGCAGGGCATTGGTGGCCCGGGCCAGGTCCGGCGCGGTGTCCACCAGGGTGCCATCCAGGTCGAAGAGCAGGGCCACGGGACGGGGTCGCGCCATCACGTCGTCTCCCGGCGACAGTGCATCAGGTAATTGACCGAGACATCGCTCGACGAGAGGGAATATCGGCGGGTCAGCGGGTGGTACACCAGGCCGCTCTGTTCGCGCACCTCGAGGCCCGCCTCGCGGCACCAGGCCGCCAGTTCCGAGGGCCGGATGAAGCGGCGGTAGTCATGGGTGCCGCGGGGCAGCATGCGCAGCAGGTACTCGGCGCCGAGCACCGCCAGGGCATAGGCCTTGGGATTGCGGTTCAGGGTGGAGAAGAACACCTGGCCGCCGGGCTTCACCAGGGCCATGCAGGCGCGCACCACCGAGGCGGGGTCGGGCACATGCTCGAGCATCTCCAGGCAGGTGACCACGTCGAACTCGCCGGGGTATTCGTCGGCCATCTCCTCGACGCTGATGCAGCGATAGTCGACGCTCACGCCCTGCTCCCGGGCGTGAAGGCGGGCCACGGCCAGCGGGGCCTCGCCCAGGTCGATGCCGGTGACCTCGGCGCCCCGGTGGGCCATGGCCTCGGCGAGGATGCCGCCGCCGCAGCCCACGTCCAGCACGCGCCGGCCCGCCAGTCCCGCCCGGGCATCGATGAAGTCCAGGCGCAGGGGATTGATGTCGTGGAGCGGCTTGAACTCGCCCAGCGGATCCCACCAGCGGCCGGCCAGGGCCTCGAACTTGGCGATCTCCGCCCGGTCGACGTTGCCCGCTTCCGGGTGGCTTGCAGTCATCGGCTCTCTCCATGGTGTCGCCTACCCGACACGCTGTCAGGCCGGCCTGGGTTCGGTATCATGGGGCATTGTACCCGCTCGCCGGAGGGCATTCCCACGCTTTCCGGCGGGCCCACCTTACACCGTGACAGGGACCGCACCATGATCAACAAGGCTGTTCTTCCCGTTGCCGGGTTCGGCACGCGCTGTCTGCCGGCCTCCAAGGCCATTCCCAAGGAGATGATCACCATCGTCGATCGTCCGGTGATCCAGTATGTCGTCCAGGAGGCCGTGGCGGCCGGGATCCGTGACATCGTGCTGGTGACCCATGGCACCAAGGGCGCCATCGAGAACCACTTCGACAAGCACTTCGAGCTCGAGGCGAGCCTCGAGGCCAAGGGCAAGACCGACCTGCTCGAGGAGCTGCGCTCCATCGTGCCTGCCGACGTCAACATCATCAGCGTGCGCCAGCCCGAACCGCTGGGCCTCGGCCACGCCGTGCTCTGTGCCCGCCCGGTGGTGGGCGACGACGAGGCCTTCGCCGTGCTGCTGCCGGACGTGCTGGTGGACGACGAGGGCCTCGAGTCCAACGACCTGGCCGGCATGATCGCCTCCTACGAGGCCACCCACCACAGCCAGCTGATGGTCGAGGAGGTGCCTCACGAGCTGGTCCACAAGTACGGCATCGTCGATACCGGTGGCGAGATCCCGGGGCCCGGCGAGTCGCGGCCGATCGCCGGAGTGGTCGAGAAGCCGTCCGTGGACGAGGCGCCCTCCGACCTTGCGGTGATCGGTCGCTATATCCTGCCGGGTCGCATCTTCCCGCTGCTCGCCGAGACGCCCCCGGGGGCCGGCAACGAGATCCAGCTCACCGACGCCATCGAGACCCTGCGTCGCGAGGAGGGCGTGGACGCCTTCCGCATGCGCGGCAAGACCTACGACTGCGGCCACCAGCTGGGTTACCTGGAGGCCATTCTCGCCTATGGTCGTCGGCATCCCCGCTATGGCCAGGGCTTCAGCGACCTGCTCAAGCGCTATGCCTAGAGGAGTGACCTCATGC
The DNA here is from genome assembly GCF_001886615.1 of Halomonas aestuarii. NCBI lineage: Bacteria > Pseudomonadati > Pseudomonadota > Gammaproteobacteria > Oceanospirillales > Halomonadaceae > Halomonas > Halomonas aestuarii. The sequence goes on along the minus strand of NZ_CP018139.1, from coordinate 3,387,577 downwards.
GGGTACTGATCCACGGTAGCGAGCTTGCCGCCGCCACGGCGGCCGCGGCGCTCTCCTGGGTGGGGCATCGAGTGGCCTGGCTGCCCCACGCCTCGGCGGACTGGCCGTCGCTCTCCCGAAGCGGCTGGCTGACCAGCGAGCCGGAGCTGATGCGCCGGCTCGAGGAGGGCCTGGCCCATGGCAGCCTGAGGTTGATGACTCCGGGCGAGGTCGAGCTTGGCGACGAGCCCTTCGACGTGATGTGGCTCGCGGTCTCCCCCGACCAGCGCCAGGACGCCGCCGAGTGCGTGGAGCACCTGATGGCCGGCCTCTGTCCCGGCGCGGTGCTGGTCAACAACTCCACCTTCCCGGTGGGCGAGACCGAGCTCTTGGAGACCCGCCTGGGCGGCTGCCGGGCGGTGGCCCTGGCCGACCTGCTCGAGGAGGGGCGCGCCTGGGAGACCTTCACCCGGCCCTCGCGCTGGCTGCTCGGCTGCGACGACGACGGGGCGGAGCACCAGGTGCGAGAGCTGCTGCGCGCCTTCAACCGGCGTCGCGAGGTGTTCCAGCGGATGCCGCGGCGGGCCGCGGAGCTCACCAAGCTCGCCATCAACGGGATGCTGGCGACCCGCATCAGCTACATGAACGACATCGCCGGACTCGCCGACAGCCTGGGCGTGGACGTGGAGCACGTGCGCCAGGGCATGGGCGCCGATTCCCGCATCGGCTACGAGTACCTCTACCCCGGCTGCGGCTTCGGTGGCCCCAACTTCTCCCGCGACCTGATGCGGCTGGCCGACGTCCAGTCGGCGAGCGGGCGCCACTCGGCCCTGCTCGACCAGGTGCTCGACATCAACGAGCACAAGAAGGAGACGCTGTTCCGCAAGCTGTGGGCCCATTTCCATGGACGCCTGGGCGGCCGCACCGTGGCGATCTGGGGCGCGGCCTTCAAGCCCGGCACGGCCCGTATCGACCAGGCGCCGGTGCTGACGCTGCTGCGCGCCCTCTGGGCCCAGGGCGTGAAGGTGCGCCTGCATGATCCCGCGGCGATCCCCGCCGTGCTCGCCGAGGTCGGTGAGCATCCGCTGCTGGAGGTGTTCCGGGAGGATCCCCTGATGGCCTGCGAGGGCGCCGATGCCCTGATGCTGGTCACCGAGTGGAAGGCCTACTGGAACCCCGACTGGCCGCGGCTGACCGACCTGCTCGCCGAGAAGCTGCTGCTCGACGGTCGCAACATCTATGACCCGGCCCACGTCGCCGCCTGCGGCATGCACTACCGGGGGATCGGCCGACGGGCCGACCCCTGAGGCCCCAGCCGGCGCCGTGATCGGTGCCGGCGAAACGCGAAGGCCCCGCCATTGGCGGGGCCTTTCTGCTTGGTGCGTCGCGCAACGTCACGCCTGCCAGGGCAGCAGCACGAACTTGCCGACATGTCGTTTCGTCAGGAAGGCCTGCTGGGCGGCCACGATGTCCCTGAGGGCAAAGGTCCCGGCCAGCAGCGGGCGGATCTCGTGGTGCTCGACGTAATGCACGAGGTTCGGGAAGACCTGCTCCTCCCAGGCCGTGGTACCGATCAGGCGGACATCCTTGAGGTAGAGCTCGCGCAGGTCCAGCGACACCACCGGACCCGCGATGGCGCCGGAGCTCACCAGGCGCGCGCCCCGCCTGAGCAGGCGCATCATGACGGGGAAATGCTCGCCCGCCACGTTGTCCACCACCAGGTCGACGGATTCCGGGCCGAGTTCGGCCAGCAGGTCGTCATGGCGGTCGAACAGACGCTCGGCGCCGAGCTCCCCGAGTCGGTCATGCTTGGTGGCGTCGGCCACGGCGATCACCCGGGCCCCACGACGCCTGGCCAGCTGGACGGTCGCCGAGCCCACCCCACCCGAGGCCCCGGTGACCAGCACGGTCTCGTCCCGGTACAGCCCGGCCCGGATCAGCATGTTCTCCGCCGTGCCATAGGCACAGGGCAGGGTGCCGAGCTCCGCATCCGTCCAGTCGCTGTCGACCGCGAACACCTCGCTTGCCCGCACCTTCACATACTGGGCGAAGGCACCGTCGATATCGGAGCCCATCCAGTAGTTATCCCAGTGGTCGAACCCGTGCGTGCGGATGCAGGGGCGCACCAGCACGCGCCTCTCAAGGAGGCTCTGGTCGGCACCGGGGCCCGCCTGGACCACGACGCCACAGCAGTCGGTGCCCTGGATGAAGGGAAATGGGGACTGCCCGTTCCACCCGCCATCCTCGCGGGTGTCATCGGTATCGTGGTCGGCCGTGCCTGCGGTGGAGTCCGTGACGGCGGAGGAATACCAGCCCAGCCGCGTGTTGATCTCGGTGTTGTTGACGCCGGCGGCCAGCACCTTGATCAAGACCTCGCCCCGGCCGGGCGTCGGCACCGGAACCTCTCGAAAGTCGAGCCTGTCGTAGTCACCGGTGCCGGTGGTCACCACGGCGTGCATCATCTCGGTCATGACTTCTCCCGTTGTCTGCCTCGAGGCCTGCCCGACACGGCGGGGAGGCCCCAAAAAGAAGCCCCCTCGCCAGGGGCGAGGGGGCTTCTACCCGGCGCGCCCCGATGGGGCAGCTCGGCCGTACGACAGCTTACGCGAAGTTCTGGGCGACGAAGTCCCAGTTGAGGACGCTCCAGACGTTCTCGAGGTACTTCGGACGCGCGTTGCGGTAGTCGATGTAGTAGGCATGCTCCCACACGTCGATGGTCAGCAGCGGGGTCTGGCCATGGGCGATGGGGGTGTCGGCATTGCTGGTGTTGACGATATCGACGCCGCCGTCATCGGTCTTGATCAGCCAGGTCCAGCCGGAACCGAAGTTGCCTGCCGCCTGGGCGTTGAAGGTCTCCTTGAACTTCTCGAAGGAGCCGAACTTGGCGTTGATGGCATCGGCCAAGGCACCGGTGGGCTCGCCGCCACCGTTGGGAGAGAGGCAGTGCCAGTAGAAGGTGTGGTTCCACACCTGGGCCGCCTGGTTGAACAGGCCGCCTGAGGAGGACTTGATGATCTCTTCCAGGGACTTGTCGGCATCGGCAGTACCGTCGGTCAGCTCATTGAGCTTGTTGACGTAGGTCTGGTGGTGCTTGCCGTAGTGGTAGTCGAGGGTCTCGGCCGAGATATGCGGTTCCAGGGCGTTCTTGTCGTACGGCAGTGCGGGCAATTCAAATGCCATCGAGTCTCTCCTAGTCGTCAGCGGTGTCGAAACAGCACCTCATGGTGCGGCATCGGGACGCCGGGGTTCAAGGCTCCCGGCCGGCGTTGACCGGGGGCCGTGCGTTCCGATGACAAAAAACCTTACACTATCAGGATGATGTGTCGGTGCTGTCGCGGCATCATAGCACCCGGCCCCAAGGGCGCCAATTGCGTGCCCCCGGACCGGCGACCCCGGCCAACCACCCCAAGAGAAGGAGTTCGTCATGGCAGAGCACCCGGATGACCGCCGGCACCCCCGACCGATCGTGCCGGACCCGGATGCCAGCCTGTCGGCACCGCGCTATCGTCAGCCCCCTCCGCCCCGCGTCTGGCCGCTGTGGCTGCTGGTGATCCTGCTCATCGCCGCCTGCGCGGCCCTGGCCTGGGCCGGCTGGCAGGAACGTGTCCGACTCCAGGCCCAGCTGGCCCGGGTCAGCGGCGAGCTCTCCAACGTGCATGCCCGCTTCGATGTCGAGCAGGGCAGGGGCGAGGTCCTCACCACGCTGCAGACCCGCCTGGACGAGCTGGCCAACCTGGAAGCCGAGGTCGATGCCGTCATCGACCAGCGCCTGGCCGCCTTCGAGGACCAGCAGGCGCAGGGGGTGGCGCCTCTGGAGCAGGCCCTCGAGACCCAGGAGGGCCGGCTCGACTCGCTGGACGACGAGGCCGAGACCCGGGACGCCACCCTGGCCGCTACCCGCAGCTCCCTGGACGCCCTGGAACGGGCGGGCGAGGAGGGGCGTGCCGCCCTGCGCGAGCGGCTGGCCACCCTCGAGGAGACCCGCCAGGCGGATGCTGAGCGTCGCCGGGCCCTGGCCTCGGCACTGGCAGAGCTCGAGGGACGCCTGGCCGACCTCCACGAGGCGCAGCAGTCCCGCCTGGAGACCCTGGAGGGGGAACTGGCGGCGCTCGGCGAGGAAGTTGAAGCCATGTCAGGATCACGCGATGATGCCCGCCAACAGATGGAGACGCTGGGCAGCCGGATTCAGGAGATCTCGTCCGGTCTGCGCGAGCTGCGCCAGGCACAGCTTGCCCTGAGCGCCCAGCTCGAGGCCCTGCGCCAGTGACATGCCGCCAGACAGGGAACGGTGTCCATGGATAATCGCGTGTTGTCCCGCCTGGGGGTGGCGGCGGTCTGTCTCGGCCTTGCGCCCGGCGCCCACGCCCTCGAGGCGACCATCGAGGGGGTGGAGGGCGACCTTGCCGAGAACGTGCGTCTCTACCTCGACGGGCTCGAGGCCCGGCAGTACAGCCCAGAGCGCCTGAAGAGCGAGGTCCTGCGGCGCAGCAGCGAGGCGCTGCGGGTCTACGGCTACTACTCGCCTCGCATCAGCACCCAGTTCGACGACCCCGAGACGCCCGCCGAGGTGACCCTCTCCATCGAACCCGGCGAGCCGGTGCGGATCGAGCTGCTCGAGCTCTCCATGACCGGGGATGCCGCCAAGGATGCCCCCTTCACCGAGGCCCTCGACGCCTTCCCCCTCTCGGAAGGGGATCGCCTGCGCCATGCGCCCTTCGACAGCCTGCGCAGCACGCTTTCCAACCTGGCCCTGGAGCGCGGCTACTTCGACTGGAACTTCACCGACCGGCGCATGGAGGTGAGGCCCTATGCCCAGAGCGCCCGGCTCTACCTGGCGCTGGACAGTGGTCCGCGCTTCCGCTTCGGTGACATCACCTTTCAGGGCCATCACATCGAGACCTCTCGCCTCGAGAGCCTGGCGACCTTCGCCAGCGGCGAGCCGTATCTCGCCAGCGAAGTGGCCCGTTTCAACCAGCGCCTGGGCCAGACCGAGTGGTTCGCCTCGGTGAACGTGCGCCCGCGTCTCGATCGCGACCTGGCCCGACTCGCCCTGCCGGCGGCCGAGCCGGGCTGGTGGCAGGCCCTCGACCTGAAGGGCAGGGCACCGGCCTCCCCGGCGCCGCGCATCGGGGCGGAGGCGCTGGTGGCGGCCTCGAGCCTGCAGCGTCCCGCCGCGCCCGAGGTGCCCATCGACGTCGTGGTGACGCCCGCGGACCGGCACCAGTTCGAGGCCGGCGTGGGTTTCGCCACCGACGTGGGGCCTCGGGTGCACCTCGCCTGGCACCAGCCCTGGATCAATCGCTACGGTCACGGCCTCAATCACGACCTCTACCTCTCGGGACCGGAGCAGCGGTTCACCGGCCTCTACACCATGCCCCTGGCGAATCCGCTGCGCGACAGCTACCGCTTCCAGTACGGGCTGCGCAACAAGGACAGCGAGGACACCCGCACCCTCGAGAGCACCGTGGAGGCGGCCCGGCGCTGGACGTTCGACAACGGCTGGGAGCAGTCCCTCTACGTGCGGGGCACCTACGAGGACTTCACCCAGGCCGGCGTCTCCAACCAGGTGCTGCTCCTCTATCCCGGCATCAGCTGGACGCGGACACGCAAGCGCAGCCCCACCTTTCCCAGCTGGGGGGATCGCCAGCGACTGTCGCTGGAGTACTCCAGCGAGGCCTGGGGCTCGGCGGCCGAGTTCCTGCGCATCACCGGCGACAGCGAATGGATCCGCAAGCTGGGCGACGACAACCGTTTCGTCGGTCGCGTCGGGCTCGGCAGCATCACCACCGACGACTTCGCGGACATCCCGCCGTCGCTGCGCTTCTTCACCGGCGGCGATCGCAGCGTGCGCGGCTACGCCTACGAGAGCCTCTCCCCCGAGGATGACGAGGGGAACCTGGTCGGCGGCGAGCAGCTGTTGACCGCCAGCCTCGAGGCCCAACGGCGCATCACCGGCAAGTGGTGGGGCGCGACCTTCATCGACACCGGGGATGCCTTCACCGACTGGGGCCCGAGCGACCTGAAAACGGGCGCGGGCCTGGGAGTGCGCTGGATCTCCCCGGTCGGCCCCATCCGCCTGGACATCGCCCACCCCTTCGACATCGAGGATGCCTTTCGCATCCACTTCTCCATCGGACCGGAATTCTGAGAGCCCACCCCTTGAGACTGCGCGCCTTCACCTGGGCCCTGGCCCGCCTGTTGATCGTCCTGCCCCTCTGGCTGATGGGCCTGGTGCTGCTGCTGCTGGGCCTGGCGCTGTCACCCTGGGGCACGGGGGTGCTGCTCGAGCAGGGCGCCAAGCGCGGTTTCTATGAGCTGGGTGCCTACGAGGGCGCCCCCCTGGACCGCCTGGTCCTCCACGACCTGCGCCTCGACGCGGGGCCGGCCCGGATCGCCCTGTCGCGGCTGGAGCTGGCCTGGTCCGAGGAGTGCGTGCTCAAGGGTCGGCTGTGCCTCGACCGCCTCGCCGTGGAAGGGGCCGATATCCGCCTGGGCGAGACGGCCCCGGCCGGCCAGGACGAGGAGGCCACGGGTGCCCCGCTCGAGGAGATCCTCCTGCCGTTCCCGATAGAACTGCGCGAGCTGTCACTGGTCGACGTGAACCTGCAGCTCGCCGACGGCACGCGGCTCGCCTGGGACTCCTTCACCACCGGGGTCGTGGCCGAGCAGAGCACCCTGACCCTGTTGCCCACCCGGCTGGCCGGCACGCGCCTGACCCTGCCGCTCTCGGCGGGCACCCGCCTGGCCCTGAGCGAGGCCGAGCACGAGGGGCCGCGGCTCACCGCCGAGGCCATCGACGCGGCCACGGCCGTGCGCTCGCCGCTGCCCGCCAAGGCCGCGGCCGACCTGGAGGGCGTCGCCAGCCTGCCGCTGGACGGGCAGCCGAGGCGCGTGCTGCCCGAGGTGACCCTGCCCCTGGCGGTGGAGGTGCCGGAACTGCTCATCGAGGACTTTGCCGTGGGCGGGGCCATGGAGTATGGCGTGGAGCGGCTGCTGCTGCGCCTGAGCGCGCGGGGCGACGAGATCACGCTGGATACCCTGTCGGTCGCGAGCCGCGAAGCCGATGCCGAGCTGACGGCCCGGGTGACCCTCCGCGACGACTATCCCCTCGAGGCGCGCCTGGCCGCGGACCTCTACCTCCCGGAGCGGATGCCGGCCCTCGAGGGCGAGCGCATCGAGCTGGGCCTGGCCGGAAGCCTCTCCGACCTCGAGGTGGACCTGACCACCCAGGGACCGGTCGAGGTCCGGCTCTCGGCCAGCCTCGACGCCCTGGACCCGACCCTGCCCTTCGAGGCCACGCTCGAGAGCAAGGCCCTGCAGTGGCCCCTGCCCGGTGCCGAGGAGGCCACGCCGCCCCAGTCCGGTGACGCCCAGCAGGGCGACGCGGCGCCGGCCGCGCCATCGCCCGCCCCCTGGCGGGTGGAGGACCTCTCGCTGCACCTGGCCGGCAGCCTGGTCGACTATCAGGCGGAACTGGCCCTTTCCGCCGAGGGGCCGACACTGCCCCGCACCGACCTCTCCCTCAAAGGCACCGGCAGCCTGGCGCACTTCGAGTGGTCGTCGCTCACGGTCCACCAGCAGGGCGGCGTTGCCGTCAGCCGAGGCCGGGTCGACTGGGCCGAGGGCCTGGCCGCCGAGGCCACGCTCTCGCTGGACGGGATCGACCCGGGCAACTTCGTCGAGGGCCTCCAGGGGCGCCTGGGCGGCGGCGCCGAGGTGGCCTTCACCCAAGACGATCGCGGCTGGCGAGTCGAGGTCCCGTCCCTGGATATCCAGGGCGTGCTGGACGACCGGCCGCTCTCCCTCGAGGCGGTGCTGGCCGGCGACAGCGAGATGCGCTGGGACATCGAGACCCTCGACTTCCGCCAGGGCCGCAATCGCGTGAGCGCCGCCGGGTCGGTCAGCCAGCAGTCCCTGGACCTGCAGGGGGAGCTCGACCTGCCGGCCCTGCAGAGTCTCTATCCCGACCTCGGCGGCACCCTGACGGGCGCCTTCGTCGCCCAGGGCAGCCTCGAGGCGCCCCGCCTCGATCTCGACCTGTCGGGGCGTGACCTGGCCTTCGCCGAGAACCGGCTGTCTCGCCTGGAGCTGCAGGCGCGCGTCGCGGGCCTTCAGGACCCCGAGCTTTCCCTGGCCCTCGACGCCTCCGATATCGCGGCCGGCGGACAGGCGATCGCGCAGCTGACGCTGGACCTCGAGGGCCGACAGACGGCGCACCGGCTGAACCTGGCCATGGACGGGGGAGCGGGCCTGCCGGTCTCGCGCCTGGCCCTGACCCTGGAGGGTGGCCTGGACGCCGCCCGGGAGCGCTACCGGGGGACCCTGACGCCGCTGGAGCTCGACAGCGAGTTCGGCGACATTCGCCTGGCCGAGCCCCTCGCCTTCGAGGCCGACCTGCCGGGCAGCTCGGCCCGGGTGTCGCCCTTCTGTCTCACGCGGCGCCAGGGCGGGGAGGTCTGCCTCGTCGAGCCGCTGGAGGCCTCGGCCGAGGCCGGGCTCGCCTCCCTCGAGATCCGTGACCTGCCCATGGACCTGGTCGATACCGTGATGCCCCCCGGGTGGCGCATCGGCGGAGAGAGCGCCGGCAACCTGGACGCGAGCTGGTCGCAGGGGGGCGCGCGCTGGCAGCTCGCCGCCAACCTCGACAGCCGTGCCGAGGTGACCGGCGAGGACGCCTACGGCCAGCCCTGGACGGTGCCCGGCACCACCCTGGGACTGGAGCTTCAGGCCAGCGAGGCCAGGGCGGACCTCGACCTGGTGCTGGGCCTGGCGGAATCCGGCGAGCTGCGCCTGGCACTGGGCATCGTCGACCCCCTGGGCCAGGGCACCCTGGACGGCCGACTGCGCGTCGATGACCTGCGCCTCGCCCCCTACCGCCCCTTGGTCGCCGGCCTGGAGACCCTCAAGGGCGGACTGGACGGCGATATCCGCATCACCGGCAACCGGGAGGCCCCGAGGCTGGACGGGCGACTCGCCCTGGCCGGTCTCCAGGCCGGTGGCCTGGACCTGCCACTCGATGTCCGGGACGGGGAGCTGGTCGTCGACCTGGCCGGCGACCGGGCCGAGCTCGACGGCTTCCTGGCCGCCGAGGAGGGGCGCCTCGACATCGGCGGCACTGCTCGCTGGCCGGCCGGTGGGGGCTGGCAGGCGGCCATCGACCTGCAGGCCGTCGACGACCCCCTGCTGGCCGCGCTGCCGAGCTTCGGACGCCTGCGCCTGGCCCCGGACCTGAGCATCCGTGCCAACCCCGAGGCGCTACGGGTTCGCGGCACGGTCGAGGTGCCCTGGGCCAGGCTAGCGGTGGGCGAGGTGCCCGAGTCCGCCCAGGCCCCGAGCCCCGACGAGGTGATCATCACCGAGGAGCAGGATCGCCGTGCCGCCGAGGAGCAGGCCCAGCGTCAACCCGGCGAAACCACCGCCGCGGCCATGGCCAAGGCCGGCATGGCCACCGACATCCAGATCACCCTGGTCCTGGGACCGGACATGCAGCTGGAGGCCTACGGCCTGGAGTCCGGCTTGGTGGGCAACCTCGAGGTCCGCCAGCAGAACGGCCCGGTGCAGCTGTTCGGAGACGTCAGCCTGGTCGACGGCCGCTTCCGCGCCTTCGGCCAGGACCTGGTCATCCGCGAGGGGATCATCTTCTTCAGCGGTCCGCCGGGGCTGCCGCTGCTCGACTTCGAGGCGATCCGCAACCCCGCCGCCACCCAGGACGACGTGATCGCCGGCCTGCGGGTGACCGGGGTGGCGTCGGCGCCGACCCTGGAGATCTTCTCGGAGCCGGCCATGGACGAGGCCAGCGCGCTCTCCTACCTGCTGCGCGGCCGCGCCCCGGACAGCTCCGGCGGCGCCGACGGCGCCCTGACCTCGGCGCTGATCGGCCTGACCCTGGGCAAGACCGGCGGCGCCGTGGGGTCCATCGGCGAGGCCTTCGGCATCCAGGATCTGACCCTCGACACCGCCGGGGCCGGCGAGGAGAGCCAGGTGGTGGTCAGCGGCAACCTCACCGACCGGCTGAGCATCGGCTATGGGGTGGGGGTCTTCTCGCCCATCGCCGAGCTGACCCTGCGCTACAAGCTGTGGCGCAGCCTCTACCTGGAGGCCGTGTCGGGGGCCTCCCAGGCGGTGGACCTGGTCTACACCTTCAGCCTGCCGGGCCGCCCGCCGTCGCCATGATCGGCGGCCGGGCTCCCCGTCAGACCCTGCATCGAACCTCTCCGGCCTGCCGCTGTCGACAGCGGCAGGCCGGACAGCGTTTCAAGACCGCTTTCGACGAGACAGCCAAGGAGCGAACCCCATGCCACTGAATCCCGTCCATGCGCCCGAGGGGCGCGACACCCCGCTGCCGATCAGCGGAACCCACCTGGTCAACGGCCACGCCATGCACCCCCCCTGGCCCGAGGGCATGCAGGAGATCGTGCTGGGCCTGGGCTGCTTCTGGGGCGCCGAACGGCTGTTCTGGCAGCTGCCCGGGGTGCAGGTCACCGCCGTGGGCTATGCGGGGGGCGTGACGCCTAACCCCACCTACGAGGAGACCTGTAGCGGGCGGACCGGCCATGCCGAGGTGGTGCGGGTGGTCTTCGACCCCGGGGTCACGGACCTGGAGACCCTGCTGCGGGTCTTCTGGGAGGCCCACGACCCGACCCAGGGCAACCGGCAGGGCAACGACATCGGCACCCAGTACCGCTCGATCATCCTGACCACCACCGACGCCCAGCGGGAAGCGGCCGAGCGCAGCCGCGAGGCCTACGGCGAGGCGCTGTCACGCAGCGGGAAGGGACCCGTCACCACCGAGATCGAGCCGCTGGAAGCCTTCTACTACGCCGAGGAGTACCACCAGCAGTACCTGGAGAAGCACCCCGGCGGCTACTGCGGCCTGAAGGGGACCGGCGTCAGCTGTCCGATCGGCTGATCGTTTGACCGCCTGGCCAGCGCACGAGCCCGTCCGGGGCGGCCCACGCCTCGAGCTGGCAGGCCACCCGGCGGGCGAGCCACGAGGACGGACGCCCGCCGCGCCACTCCACGAACCCGACATGGCCCCCGCGGCGGGCGAGCTCCACCCGCACCGCGGCCGACGGCGTCGGAAACCGTTCGAAGAGCGCCGGCGGCATGAAGGGGTCGTCGTCGGCGTGCAGCACCAGCGTGGGCAGCGCCACCTCGGCGAGCAGCGGGCCGGCGGAGGCCCGCCGGTAGTAGTCCTCGGCGCCGTCGAAGCCGTGCAGCGGCGCCGTCACCGCATCGTCGTAGGCGCGCAGGCTGTCGAGGGCGGCTAGCCCCTCCGGTCCGATCGCCAGGGGCAACTCGTCGCGCGCCAGTCGCGGGGCCATCTTGCGCTTGAGCGAGCCGAGCAGGTGGCGCTCGTAGACCCGGGCGAACCCCTGGCTCAGGGTGTCGGCACAGGCGGCGAGGTCCAGCGGGGCGCTGATGACGATGGCACCGGCCAGGTCGAGGTCCTGGCCGCCCCGTTCCGCCACCAGTTTGGCCAGCATGTTGCCCCCCAGGGAGACCCCGGCGGCGACCTTCATGGCCTCGGGGTAGCGGTGCGACAGCTGGCCGATCAGCCAGCAGGCGTCCGCGGTATCCCCGCTGTGATAGGCACGCGGCAAGCGGTTCGGATGCTCGCCGCAGCCGCGGAAATGCATGAGCACGGCGCGCCAGCCGAGCCCGGCGGCGACGTTGAGCAGTTCACGGGCGTAGGGCGACTCGATCGAGCCCTCGAGCCCGTGGAAGAGCACCAGGATCGGGGCGTCGGCGCTGGAGGGCTCCGGCTGCGACCAGGCCAGCTCGACGAAGTCGCCGTCGGGAAGCTCGAGGATCTCCTGCCGCGTCCTGGCTACGGGAAGCGGCAGGACCCGCGGCAGGAGGGTCTGCACGTGACGGTTGGCGAGCCCCGCCGGGGGCCGGAAGTCGGCGGCGTGCCAGGAATCGACCATGGGGGATCTCACGCCTCAGGCGTGAGGTTGTCGTGGCCGTCCGCCGTGACGGCCACGTTGTCCTCGATGCGGATACCGCCATGGTCGGCCAGGCGCTCAACCCTCGCCCAGTCGATGTCGCGGCCCGCGGCCCCCTCCCTGAGCGGGGCGAGCAGCATCGGGATCACGTAGAGCCCGGGCTCCATGGTGACCACCATGCCCGCCTCCAGCTCGCGGGTCAGGCGCAGGGCCGGATGCGCCTCGGGCGGTGGCAGCGCCCGGCCCGAGCCGTCCATCCGGCCGGCCACGTCGTGGACCTGCAGCCCCAGCGAGTGGCCCAGGCCATGGGGGCAGAAGGCCCGGGTGATGCCCAGGGACACGGCGGCCTCGGGGCTGCAGTGCACCAGGCCCTGCTCGGCCAGCAGCTCCCCCAGCGCCTCGTGCATGCCCTGATGCAGGGCGACATAGTCGACACCGGGGGCCAGCCGATCGATCAGCCTGCGCTGCAGGGCCGTGACCCCGTCGATCAGCGGGGCGAAGGCGGGATCGGCGTCCGGGCCCGCCCAACTGCGGGTGATGTCCGCGCAATAGCCGCGATGCCGATGCCCGCCGTCGAGCAGCAGGCTGAGACGCACCTTGGGGGCGTCGGTCTGGTAGTGCTGATAGTGCAGCACGCCGCCGTGGGCGTTGAGCCCCACGATGTTCGCATAGGGCAAGGCGGTCTCCCGCTGTCGGGAGGCCCCGAGGTAGGCATGCTGGATGTCGAGCTCGGCGCCGCCGCCGAGGAAGGCCTCCCGCGCGGCACGGTGGCCGGCCATGGCGTGACGGTTGGCTTCGCGCAGGCAGGCGACCTCGTAGTCGCTCTTGCGGATCCGGCCCTCGTCCAGGGCGCGCATCAGCGCCTCGGGGTTGCGCTCTGCCCCGAGGCCGTCGGCGAGCGCCTCGGACACGTCGCCGAGCACCGCGAAGCGACCGGACGGCAGGGCGGGCGGGGCGTCGTCGCTGGCCATCTCGATGGCGAAGCGCTCGACCCAGGCCTCATCGGGCAGTCGGGCGGGCAGGTGCCAGAAGTCGTCGGGGGCATGGACCCTGAGCCGGGGGCGCTGCCCGGGCTGGACCAGCAGCCAGCTGCGGGCGAGGTCGGCCTGGCCGGTCCAGTGCATGAAGTGGCCGAAGGCGGCGAAGCTCGCCTCCTGGTCGTCGGCAAAATGATGGCGCGGGGCACCGCTGTAGAGCAGCACGCCGTCGAGGCCCAGGCGCTCGAGCACCTGGGCATAGGCCGCCTCGAGGGCCTCGAGGTGGCGATGCTGCAGGGAGTCGAGAGAGTCGGTCATGGGTGGGGTTCCGGTGATGGGTCAGGGGGCGTGTCGAGGAGCGGCGGTCGCTTCGCCAGGGCCTCCCAGAAGGCCTCGACGGCGGCCTGGCCGTTGCCTCGGCGTCGATAGAGGCGAATCTCCAGGGGCACCTCCCAGCGGGCGTCGCCGGCGCGCACCAGGGTGCCCGCGTCCAGGGCGTCGCGCACGGAGCGTTCGGGCAGCCAGCCGAGGCCGTAGCCCAGGCCGACCAGCTCACGGATGTTGCCGCTCTGGATGCTCTCGTGAAGCACCCGGAACGCCGGGGCGCCGCGAAGCCCCTGCAGGTGATGGCGCAGGGCCATGTGCATCATCCCTCGGGAGTGGTAGGCGATCAGCGGCAGGGTGAAGCGAGCGCCTATCTCCAGGGCGAAGCGGGGCCGGCCGTCCGGCTCGGGCAGCGAGACGGGCACCATCCGCTCGGACCCGAGGCGGCGATGCTCGAGGCCCTGGGTCTCCGGCATCAGTGGATCCTCGGCCCGGGGCCAGTAGGTGAGCACCAGGTCGCACTCGTCCCGGGACAGGCCCTCGAAGAAGTCGCTGGCCAGCCAGCCGGTGGCCCGCAGGTAGGGCGTCAGCGGCGGCGGGGCGGCCCAGCCGGCCAGCCACTCGGGCAGGAAGTGCGCCAGCAGGCTCTGGGGGGCCGCCAGGCGCAGCTGTCCGGCCTCCTCCTCCGCCAGGTGGGTCAGGCGCTGACGGGTCGCCTCGACCCGTCGCGTCACCTCCTGGCAGAGCCCGAGGAACTCCTCCCCGGACGGCGTCAACGTCAGCGGCAGGGTCTGGCGGTTGACCAGGGTCGCGCCCATCTCCTCCTCGAGCAGCTTGATGCGTCGCGAGAAGGTCGGCTGGGTGACGTTCTGCTCCTCCGCCGCGCGCGAGAAGTGCTGGGTCCGGGCCAGGGCGATGAAGTCTTCCAGCCAGCGCAGTTCCATGTCTTTCCTCGAGCCTGGGTCCGGGGTTCAGGCCCGTCATTGTGCCACACCCGCGTGGGCGTCAGTCGATCCGGCCTTCCTCCACGGCATGGCAGGCCACCTGGCTGCCGTCGTCGCTGGCGATCAGCGCCGGGATCTCCTTGCGGCAACGCTCGTTGGCGTGGGGGCAGCGACCATGGAAGACGCAGCCCGACGGCAGGTTGACCGGCGTGGGCACCTCGCCCTGCAGGCGGATGTGCTGTGGCCGGTCGTCCTCCAGGCGCGGGATCGCCGACATCAGGGCCTGGGTGTAGGGGTGACGCGGCCGGGCGAAGAGCGTCGCCGTCGGCGCCACCTCGCAGACCCGGCCCAGGTACATCACCGCCACCCGGGTGCCGAAATGCTCCACCACCGCCAGATCGTGGGTGATGAACAGGTAGGTCAGGTTGCGCTGCTGCTGCGCCTCCATCATCAGGTTGAGCACCTGGGCCTGGATCGACACGTCCAGCGCCGAGATCGGCTCGTCGGCGACGATGAACTCCGGGTCCACCGCCAGCGCCCGGGCGATGGCGATGCGCTGACGCTGGCCGCCGGAGAACTCGTGGCCATAGCGTGCGCCCCAGTCGGCGGCGATGCCCACCGAGGTCATCACCTCGGCGACCTGCTCCTTGACCCGCTGGGGCGACCAGTCCGGGTGGTGCAGGCGGATCGGCTCCTCCAGGGTCTGCTGGATGGTCATGCGCGGGTTCAGCGACGCATAGGGGTTCTGGAAGATCATCTGCATGCGGCGACGGTAGGGCATCAGCTCCTTGTGGGAGAGGTCGTCGATGCGCTTGCCGTCGTAGTGGATCTCGCCGGCGCTGGGATGGAGCAGGCCCATCACGGTGCGCGCCACGGTGGACTTGCCGCAGCCGGACTCGCCGACCACGCAAAGCGCCTCGCCGCGCTGGATGTCCAGGTCGACGCCGTTGATGGCATGCACGTGTTTCTGTTCACGGACCAGCTTGCCGCCCTTGAACTTGAGCTGCTCGAGGAAGTCGCCGGAGAGCGAGAAGCGCTTCTCCACGCCGCGAATCTCCAGCAGCGGCGACGCCGCCTCGGGGGCGATGGCTTGGGCTGTCGAACTCATCAGCGAATCTCCTCGGTCGGAATGCGCTCGCGGTCGAGCATCTCGGCGACCATGTGGCAGGCGACCCGGCAGTTGCCGGAGGTCACGAACTCGGGCACCTCGTCGGTGCAGGCGTGGCGGGTCGAGCCATCGGCGCGCGTCATGAAGCCGCAGCGCGGATGGAAGGCGCAGCCGCTCGGCAGGTTGTCCAGGGACGGCATGCTGCCGGGGATCTGGTTGAGGCGGCTGCCCGGCGTCGCCATCTGCGGCAGGGCGTTGATCAGCCCCTGGGTGTAGGGGTGCTGCGGGTCGTTGATGATCTCCCGGGTCGGGCCCTGCTCGATCACCCGGCCGGCATACATCACCAGCATGCGCTGGGTGACCTGGCTGACCACGCCCAGGTCGTGGGTGATCAGGATCAGGCCGACGTTGTGCTTCTCGCAGAGTTCGAGCAGCAGCGCCATGATCTCGGCCTGGATGGTCACGTCCAGCGCCGTGGTCGGCTCGTCGGCGATGATGATGTCGGGGTCGAGCAGCAGCGCGATGGCGATGATCACCCGTTGGCGCATGCCCCCTGAGAGCTCGTGGGGGTACTGGTCCAGGCGCGCCGAGGGGGAGGGGATCTGCACCTGCTCGAGCTTGCGCAGGGCGATCGCCCGGGCCTCCTTGGTGGAGATGCGCCGGTGGGCCTTGAGGCATTCGACCATCTGCTCCCCGATGGTCAGCACCGGGTTCAGGGTCATCATCGGATCCTGGAAGATCATCGACATGCGGTGCCCGCGGACATGGCGCAGGGCCCGGTCGCTCATGTCGGTGAGTTCCTGGCCGTCGAAGCGGATGCTGCCGCCGGCGATGTAGCCGGGCTTGGCGATCAGGTTGAGCAGGCTGAAGGCCGCCACCGACTTGCCGGCGCCGGACTCGCCCACGATCCCGAGGCGTTCGCCACGCTCCAGGCTGAAGCAGACATCACGCAGGGCCTGCACGTCACCGCGGCGCAAGGCGAAGCGCACGTCGAGGTTGGTTACGTCGAGGAGTGCCATGGGAATCAGCCCTTGTAGAGTCGCGGGTTGAGGACGTCGCGCAGCCAGTCGCCGAGCAGGTTGATGACCAGCACGAGAACGACCAGCACGGCCCCGGGGATCAGGGTGATCCACCAGGAGCCCGACTGGATGTAGTCGAAGCCCGACTTGATGAGCGAGCCCAGCGACGGGTGCGTTTCCGGCATGCCGAGTCCCAGGAAGGACAGCGCGGCCTCGGAGATGATGGCGTTGGCCACCTGTACCGTGGAGATGACGAAGATCGGCGACAGGGTGTTGGGCAGGATGTGGCGGAACATGATGCGCCGGCTCGTGAAGCCCATCACCCGCGCGGCATCCACGTACTCCTTGCTGCGCTCGGCCAGCACCGAGGCGCGCACCGTGCGGGCGTACTGGGGCCATTCGGCCAGGCCGATGATCAGCACCAGCAGCGGCACCGCGTAGTCACTGTAGGTGGCGCCGCCGAAGGCCGCCTTCACCACGGCCCCGACCACGATGGCCACCATCAGGGTGGAGAACGACAGCTGGATGTCGGCCAGCCGCATCAGGAAGGCGTCGACGCGCCCGCCGAGGTAGCCGGCCAGCAGCCCGAAGCTGACCCCCAGCAGGGCCTGCAGGGCCACGGCGCCGAAACCGATGACCAGCGACACCCGGGCGCCGTAGAGGATGGTGGAGAGCAGGTCGCGACCCTGGGCATCGGTGCCCATCAGGTAGGCCGGGTCGCTGCCGTCGACCCAGAAGGGCGGCAGCTCCGAGGCCAGGATGTCGATCTGCGCGAGGTCATAGGGGTCCATGGGCGCCAGCCATGGGGCCAGCACCGCGACCCCGACCAGGGCGATGAACACCAGCAGGCTGATCTGGGCTATCGGGTCGCGCTTGAAGCTGTAGAACAGGTAGGAGCCGCGGAAACGCGACCAGCGGCTCGCCACGGGGACGCTTGCCATGGAAGAGTTCGTGGTGGTCATGCGGGTTTCCCTGTCAGCTTGACGGTGGGGTTGACGAGGCCGTAGATGAGGTCGACCAGGGTGTTGGTGATCACGAAGATCAGCCCCACGATCATCAGGTAGGTAACGATCAGCGGCACGTCGGAGCGCTGGATGGCATTGAGGAACATCAGGCCCATGCCCGGCCACTGGAAGACCGTCTCGGTGAGGATGGTGTAGGCCACCAGGGTGCCGATCTGCACGCCGCCCACGGTGATCACCGGCAGCATGGTGTTCTTCAGCGCATGGATGAAGTAGATCCGGCGCAGGGAGATACCCTTGGCCCGGGCGAACTTCACGTACTCGGACTGCAGCACCTCGAGCATCTCGGCGCGGATCAGCCGGATGAACAGCGGCAGCATGATGGAGGCCAGCGAGACCGCCGGCAGCACCAGGTAGGTCAGCCCGGTCAGCGAGGCGAAGTTGGTGTCCCAGGTGCCGAAGACATTGACCGGGTCACCGCGGCCGTAGGCCGGCATGCCGCCCTCGGTGGAGAGCACCCCGTTGAGCCAGGCTCCCCAGCCGGTGTCGGCGGGGAAGGGCGACCAGCTCACGCCGATGGCGAACAGCTGGATCAGCACGATGGCGGTGAGGAACACCGGTATCGAGATGCCGATGATCGACACCCCCATGAAGAAGCGCGACAGCCAGGCACGCGGCCGGATGGCGCTGTACACGCCGATCGGTATCGACAGTGCGATGATCAGGAAGGTACTGGCCGCCACCAGCTCGAGGGTCGCCGGCAGGTGGCGCATGATGACCTCGGTGGTCGGCTGGTTGAAGGTGTAGGAATAGCCGAAGTCGAACTGTACGGCATTGCCCGCGAAGCGCAGGTACTGGACCAGGAAGGGGTCGTTGAGACCCAGTTCCTCGCGCAGGGCCTCGCGTTCGCTCTCCGGCACCGACTGGCCGACCATCTGCTGGATGGGGTCGCCCAGGTTGTCCTGGATGGCGAAGGCGATGATGCTGATGATGAACATCACCAGCAGGGCATGGTAGAGGCGCTTGATCAGGAAGGCGATCATGGCTGGCGTCCCGTGTGCAACACGCGGTGACGCACTCGCCTGGCGAGCGCGTCACAGGGGTCGTGGTTTGGAGTCGCCGGCCCACGCGGGGCCGGCGCGAGGCGGGGTTACTCTTCGTTGATGACCAGGTCCCCGAGGTAGGGGAAGTTCATCACGTTCAGGACCGGCTCGATGTCGACGTTGGAGGCCGAGGCCCAGGCCAGGTCCTGCCAGTGCAGCGGCACGAAGGCGGCATCGTCGTAGAGCGCCTGCTCGACCTGCTGGAGCATCTCGGCGCGCTTGGCCAGGTCGACCTCGAGGTTGGCCTCGGCCACCAGCTTGTCGAGCTCCGGGTTGCAGTAGTTGCCGGCGTTGTACTGGCCGGCCCCGGTGTCGGCGTCCGGACAGGCGGTGAGGTACTCGTGGAAGTTCGCGCTGTCCTCGGTATCGGCGTGCCAGCCGATCATCATCATGTCGGCGACGCGGTCGTCATACTCGCCCCAGTACTGGGCCTTGGGCAGCGTCTTGAGGTCCACCGTCACGTTGATGCGCGCCAGCATGGCGGCGACCGCCTGGGCGATCTTGGCATCGTTCACGTAGCGGTTGTTGGGCGCCATCATGGTGATCTCGAAGCCGTCCTCGTAGCCGGCATCGGCCATCAGCTGCTTGGCCTTCTCCAGGTCATAGCGCGGCTCGAGGCTGTCGACATGGCCCGCGTAGCCGGCCGGGGAGAACTGGGCCGCCGGGGTGGCGAAGCCCTTCATGAGGCGGTCGGCGATACCTTCCTGGTTGATGGCATAGGCGAAGGCCTGGCGGACCCGCGGGTCCTGGAAGGCCTCGACGCGCTCCTGGTTCATGTGGAACAGGATGATGCGGGTGCCCGACATGGTCACCAGCTGGACGTTCTCGTCCTCGCGCACCCGGTCCAGGTCGTTGGGCGGCACCGGGGCGATGAAGTCGACGTCGCCGGAGAGCAGGGCCGCCACGCGGGTGGCATTCTCGCTGATCGGGGTCATGACGATGTTGTCGACGTTGCCCGGGGAGTCCTCGTCCCAGTAGTCGTCGAAGCGCTCGAAGCCAATCCGCACGCCCTGCTGGCGTTCGGTGACGACATAGGGGCCGGTGCCGGAGAGATGGGTCGAGGCGTAGGAGTTGCCGTTCTTGACGATCTCGTCCTTCGGGTCGCCATCCTCGTCCGTGCCGCTGTAGAAGGCGCTGTCCATCGGGAACACGTAGGTCGCGAGGTTCAGCAGCAGCGGGTAGGGCTTGCTGGTCTTGAACTCCACGGTCGTGTCGTCGATGGCGGTGACGCTCGCGATGGGCTCGAAGATCGCCTTGAAGTCCGGGCTGCGCTTGAGGCGCTCGACGGTCCAGACCACGTCCTCGGCGGTGAAGCTGTTGCCGCTGTGGAAGGTCACGTCATCACGCAGCGTCATGCGCATGGTGGTGTCGTCGACCTGCTCCCAGGCGGTGGCCAGGCGCGGCTCGAAGGTCAGGTCCTTGTTCCAGCGCACCAGCGGGTCGAAGGTCATGTGGGAGAGCTGGAGGATGCCGCCGGAGAGCTGCTCGTGGATGTCCAGCGAGACGGGGTCGGCGTCGTAGGCCATGCGCAGACTGGTCTCGGCGCTGGCCGCGGCGGGCAGCAGGGCGGTGGTCATGGCGGCGCCGATCACGCTCGCCAGCAGGGTCTTCTTGAGAGTCATGTGTCGTTCCATGCCGGGTGACTTGTTGTTGGTGTGATGACCGTTGCAGGCCAGTTAACAACATAGAGAGCCCGGCCGCCGCTGCCCAATCGAAATTTCGACAGGCGCCATGCGCCCGGCGAATGAGCCCCGCCGGACGCCTGCCGGATCAGTCCCCGGCGGGCACGACACGATCGATGCGGTAGAGGGTGGCCACCTGGTCGAGACCGTGGACGCTGCACTCGAGGTCGGAGACGATGCCGTCGCTCAGGCCGTAGACCCAGCCATGCACCGAGAGCGGCTGGCCCCGCTGCCAGGCGCGCTGGATGATCTTGGTGCGGCACAGGTTGTCGACCTGGGCCTTGACGTTGAGCTCGCACATGCGGTCCACCTGCTCGTCGAGGGGGAGCGACTCCAGCTCGCCGCGGTGGCGGCTGTAGAGCTCGCGCACCGAATGCAGCCAGTAGTCGACCATGCCGCACTCCCCACCCATGACGGCGGCCCGGACACCGCCGCACCCGTAGTGGCCGACCACCATGATGTGACGCACCTTGAGCACGTCCACGGCGAACTGGACCACCGAGAGGGCGTTCATGTCGTTGTGGTGGAGCAGGTTGGCCACGTTGCGGTGAACGAACACCTCGCCGGGCGGCAGGTTGATGATCTGGTTGGCCGGCACCCGGGAGTCGGAGCAGCCCACCCACAGGTATTCCGGGCTCTGCTGGCTGGCCAGTCGGGCAAAGTAGTCCGGATCATCGAGGCACATCCTCTCCGCCCAGGCGCGGTTGTTGGCCAGGAGGGTCTCGATCTCGTGTTGCATGGCAGGCTCCGGAAGGCAGGGCAGGATATTCGGTGCCTTCTTGTAACCCCGCCGGTGGAGTGGGTCAACCACTCTCCCGAGGCGTCCCGCCGGCTGGTATGATGCCCGCCGAGATTCACTGCGGGCCACGCATGGCCCGACCCTTCGACAGGAGACTTCCGTGTCAGACTTCGACTATGACCTGTTCGTGATCGGGGCGGGTTCCGGCGGCGTCCGTGCCGCCCGCACCGCGGCCGCCACCGGCGCCCGGGTCGCCATCGCCGAGGACCGCTACCTGGGGGGCACCTGCGTCAACGTCGGCTGCGTGCCGAAGAAGCTCTACTCCCAGGCGGCGCACTTCCACGAGGCCTTCGAGGATGCCGGCGGCTTCGGCTGGCAGCTGCCCGAGGCCCCGCGCTTCGACTGGACGACCCTGCGCGACAACAAGATCGGCGAGATCAAGCGACTCAACGACATCTACGGGCGGCTGCTGGACAGCGCGGACGTGCGCCTGATCAACGGGCGGGCCCGGGTGGTGGATGCCCATCACGTGGAGGTGGGCGGCGAGACCCTGAGCGCCAAGAAGATCCTGGTCGCCGTGGGCGGCTGGCCCTGGACGCCAGACTTCCCCGGCAACGACCTGGTGGTCCACTCCAACCAGGTCTTCGATCTCGACACCTTCCCCGAGCGCTTCCTGGTGCTGGGCGGTGGCTACATCGCCGTGGAGTTCGCCAGCATCTTCAATGGCCTGGGCAGCGAGTCCCACCTGGTCTACCGGGGCGGGCTCTTCCTGCGCGGCTTCGACCAGGAGGTGCGCGAGTTCACCCGGGACGAGATGGCCAAGAAGGGCGTCAACCTGCACTTCGACGCCAACATCGAATCGGTCGAGAAGGTCGCGGGCGGCCTGCTGGTGACCCTGACCAACGGCGAGCGACTCGAGGTGGATGCCGTGCTGACCGCGACCGGTCGTCGCCCCCACCTGGACGGGCTGGGACTCGATGAGCTGGGCGTGGCCCGCACCGAGAGTGGCCACCTGGCAGTGAACGAGCGCTTCGAGACCTCGGTGCCCTCGATCCTCGCCATCGGCGACGTGACCGGCGGCCTCGAGCTGACCCCGGTGGCCCTGGCCGAGGCCATGCAGCTGGTCAGGCACCACTTCGAGGAGGCCGAGCCGGCACCGCTGGACTACCGCAACATCCCCACGGCGGTGTTCTGCCATCCCAACATCGGCACCGTGGGGCTCTCCGAGGAGCAGGCCCGCGAGGCCTGCGGCGAGATCCGGGTCTACACGGCGGACTTCCGGCCCATGAAGCACACCCTCTCCGGCAGCAGCGAGCGCTGCCTGATGAAGCTGATCGTCGATGATGCGAGCGACGTGGTAGTGGGGGCCCACATGGTGGGCGAGGAGGCCGGCGAGGTGATCCAGGGGATCGCCGTGGCCGTCCGCGCGGGACTCACCAAGGCCGACTTCGACACGACCGTGGGCATCCATCCCACCGGCGCCGAGGAGTTCGTCACCATGCGGGTGCCGACCCGGCGCTGAGGGTCGGCCAGCGCCCTGACGTCATCGCGGGCCACCCCTCGGGGTGGCCCGTTGCGTTTCCCGCCTCGCCGGTCGTTCCGGCGTTCCCGTTGTGGTCTATCCTCGAGATAAGCGGCACTGCTGGCGTTTCCGGCCTCCACAGCATAATTTTCCATTATGGATCGGTGACGGCAGGATAATCATGGCTTTGTATTGCCGATAAGCCGCTGTTATAATCCTTACCAAATTCGCTACAGCGAACCACAGACATGAACGCTACCACCGAACCCTTCACGCCCTCCGCCGACCTGGCTCGCCCGACCGTGGCCGATGCCGTGGTCGGTCATGAGGCGTCGCCGCTGTTCATCCGCAAGCCCAATCCCGATGACGGCTGGGGCATCTACGAGCTGGTCAAGTCCTGCCCGCCGCTCGACGTCAACTCCGCCTACGCCTACCTGCTGCTGGCGACCCAGTTCCGCGACAGCTGCGCCCTGGCCACCAACGAGGAGGGCGAAGTGGTCGGCTTCGTCTCCGGCTACGTGAAGAGCAACGCCCCCGACACCTACTTCCTCTGGCAGGTGGCGGTGGGCGAGAAGGCGCGGGGCACCGGCCTGGCCCGCCGCCTGGTGGAAGCCGTGATGACCCGACCGGAGATGGCCGAGGTCCACCATCTCGAGACCACCATCACCCCCGACAACCAGGCCTCCTGGGGCCTGTTCCGACGGCTCGCCGATCGCTGGCAGGCGCCGCTCAACAGCCGTGAGTACTTCTCCACCGACCAGCTCGGTGGCGAGCACGACCCGGAAAACCTCGTGCGCATCGGCCCCTTCCAGACCGATCGCATCTGATCACCCGCTTGCTTCATGGGACCTGCCGCCTCCGGGGCGGCCCAGGCCCATGCGCCTCTTCAGCCGCGTCACCGCGTACTGATCCCCTTCCCATTACCAAACAGGAGGTCGCTCATGCAGACCCAGATTCTCGAACGCATGGAGTCCGAGGTTCGGACCTATTCACGCTCCTTTCCCGTGGTCTTCACCAAGGCCCAGAATGCGCGCCTGACCGACGAGGACGGTCGCGAGTACATCGACTTCCTGGCCGGCGCCGGCACCCTGAACTACGGCCACAACAACCCGCAGATCAAGCAGGCCCTGCTCGAGTACCTGGCCGAGGACAATATCATCCACGGCCTGGACTTCTGGACCGCCGCCAAGCGCGACTACCTCGAGGCCCTCGAGGAGGTCGTCCTCAAGCCCCGCGGCCTCGACTACAAGGTCCAGTTCCCCGGGCCGACCGGCACCAACGCCGTCGAGGCGGCCATTCGCCTGGCCCGCAACGCCAAGGGCCGCCACAACATCGTCACCTTCACCAACGGCTTCCACGGCGTGACCATGGGGGCCCTGGCCACCACCGGCAACCGCAAGTTCCGTGAGGCCACCGGCGGGGTGCCGACGGTGGGCGGCAGCTTCCTGCCCTTCGACGGCTACATGGGCGACAGTGCCGATACCCTGGACTACTTCGAGAAGCTGCTCGGCGACAAGTCCGGCGGCCTGGACATCCCGGCCGCGGTGATCGTCGAGACCGTGCAGGGCGAGGGCGGCATCAACGTGGCCGGCCTCGAGTGGCTCAAGCGTCTCGAGCGGATCTGCCGCGACCACGACATCCTGCTGATCGCCGACGACATCCAGGCCGGCTGTGGCCGTACCGGCAAGTTCTTCAGCTTCGAACACGCCGGCATCACCCCGGACATCGTCACCAACTCCAAGTCGCTTTCCGGCCTGGGCCTGCCGTTCTCCCAGGTGCTGATGCGTCCCGAGCTCGACGTCTGGAAGCCGGGTCAGTACAACGGCACCTTCCGCGGCTTCGCGCTGGCCTTCACCACGGCCGCCGCGGCGCTGCGCACTTACTGGAGCGACGATGCCTTCGAGCAGGAGGTGACGCGCAAGGGCGAGGTGGTCGCCAAGCGCTTCCAGAAGATCGCCGGCATGCTCCGCGAGCTGGGCATCGAGGCCTCCGAGCGCGGCCGCGGCCTGATGCGCGGCATCGACGTGGGCAGCGGTGATATTGCCGACAAGATCACCCACAAGGCCTTCGAGAACGGTCTGGTCATCGAGACCAGCGGCCAGGACGGGGAAGTGGTGAAGTGCCTCTGCCCCCTGACCATCACCGACGAAGAGCTGGCCCGCGGCCTCGATATCCTCGAGACCAGCGCACGCGAGGCGCTGAGCTGATACGCTGACAGTGTTGCCCGACATCAAGGAAGGGCGACCCGGTTACTGACCGGCCGAGGGCTCGGCCGGTTCGTCATTGATATCACTGGAGAGCATTCATGATCGTTCGCAATCTCGAGGAAGCCCGCAAGACCGACCGCCTGGTCAAAGCCGAGAACGGCAACTGGGACAGCACCCGTTTGTCGCTGGCCGACGATGGTGGCAACTGCTCCTTCCACATCACCCGGATCTATGAGGGCACCGAGACCCATATCCACTACAAGCATCACTTCGAGGCGGTGTTCTGCATGGAAGGGGAAGGCGAGGTTGAGACCCTGGCCGACGGCAAGATCTGGCCGATCAAGCCGGGCGACATCTACATTCTCGACCAGCACGACGAGCACCTGCTGCGTGCCAGCAAGACCATGCACCTGGCCTGCGTCTTCACCCCGGGCCTGACCGGCAAGGAAGTCCATCGCGAGGACGGCTCCTACGCGCCATCCGAGTGATCACGCGATAATCCCTCGGCAGGTCGATCGAATCGACGACCCGACGACCCGACGACGGGATCCTGAGCGCCCCCGGCTCCTCGAGCCGGGGGCGCTTGTGTCAGGGAGACCGGTCGAAGACGATGGTGATCTCGGCCAGCGTCACGCCGAACTTGCTCATGGCGGTGCGGTTGATCAGCCGCCCGTCAGGCTGCAGGTACATCCAGTCGTCCAGGGTGAAGGTGATCTCGCGGCCCGAGACCTCGACGGGCAGCCGGTAGCGCATCGTGAAGGCATGGCCGACCTGGCGGGCCTCGACGGGCCCCTCGACGTCGTTGGCACGGCCAAGCCAAGTGGTGTCGTCCTGGCGCTCGAAGGTCCAGACCCGACGGTCCGTCTCGCCGTCCTGGTAGGTGAAGCGCTCGTCCAGGGTCAGGGTATCGCCCTCGAGGGTGCCGTCGATCACCACCGTGAAGCGGCGCTGCACCTCGCCGCTGTAGTCCTGCACCATGCCCCAGGCTCGGGTCCGGCCCTCGAAGTACTCGCCGATGTCCAGGGTTGGCGTGCTGCCCGCATAGCGTTCGATGTCGACGCTGCTGCAGCCGGCGAGCAGCACGGCCAGCAGGATCAGGGAGAGCCGATGGCGCCATATCTTGTACATGATCTTTCCAATACCATGTTTGTGTACAACATAGGCTAGCCGATCGCCGACGCCGGCGCCATGGCCGCGCTTGGCATTGGTGGAAAGAGGCATCACCGGCAAATGGCGTCACCGAAAAGGGGCGCCATGACACGACGCCGCCCGGAGGGCCGAGGCCTTCCGGGCGGTGCCGGTCTATTGCGGGGCATCTCACGCCTCGTGGTCGTGCTCCTCGCCATCCTCGTGCTCGCCACGTCCCTCGGGTGGGCCGCCGCCTTCCTCGTGGTCCTCGCCCTCCTCGTGATCTTCGCCGGACTCATGGCCGCCGCCCTTGCCGGCCGGCGGGCCCTTGTCGAAGCCCTCGTCGCGGAAGATGTCCGACTCCGAGGAGTGGCCGCCGCGGGCCTCGCCGGTGCCGGCGCCCTTGCCGAGGCGCTTGCGCTGGCCCTGGCCGCCGCCGTGCTTGCCCTTGCTGCCGTGATCATCGCCCTCGGCATGAGAGTCGGTGTGGTCGGTGTGCTCGGCCAGCAGCAACTGGTCACGGGGCATGTCGGTGAATCCCGCGCCTTGAGCAGCCCCGGCCAACATGGCCAGCGGGATGAGGCCAACCAGCAGGAGCCGCCGCAGGGCAGGGGAGTGGTTCGCTTTCATGGGATGCCTCCGGTCTCGAAAAAGCGCGGCCCAGCAGGGGGCCGCGCTTGAGTTCAATTGCATGGCAGAGTGAGCGTCACGGAGTCGCCGGCGGCTCGATGGCGAAGTCGTGGATGTACTCCAGAACCTGCACGGCGTCATCGGTCTGCTGGGTGAAGACATCGATGCCGTTCGCGTCGTCGTCGATGGTCGGCACCTCATTGAAGACCACCTCGTCGAGGAGGTTGACCTCGGTCGGCAGGTAATACGTGGTGCCGTCGATGACTTCCTCCTTGAGGACCCATACGGTGATGCCGCCGTAGAGCGAATCACGATCGTAGGAGTAGCTGTCGGCGTCGACCAGCGTGGAGAGCTCGGTGTCGAGATCGACGAAGCCGGTGATGTTCATCATCTCGTCGATGGTGACGTCACCGTACTTGTCGGAGGCCGCCGAGAAGGCGGAGGCGGCCAGTGTCATCACCACGTCGGCGTCCACCGTCATGGTGAAGGTCTCCTCGGGGTCGTCTCCCATCGGGCTGGTGGTGATCGACAGCGTGTAGCTGTCGGCATCCGGGTCGCTGCCGGCGGCCTCGATCAGCGCGATGTAGAGGGCGAAGTTCTCCAGCGGCGAATCGATGGTGGAGATGGTGCCGTCGTCATTGGTGACCAGCAGGCGCCCGGCGTCATCGGTCATGTCGGCGAGGGTCTCGGCCGTGATGGTCTGGCCATCGAGCTTGGAGAGCAGCTCCGCCAGGGAGTGGTCGGTGACGCTTTCCGGCGAGCGGGCCACGTTGAGGCGGCCGAACTCCACCGGGATGACGCCCTCCGGCATCTCGTAATCGCCTTCCTCGACCTCCACCAGCTGGGTGTAGGTTTCGCAAGCCGCATCCAGGCAGGGCTGGATGTTGCCGTTCCCGTCGAGGATGGGATTACCGGCATCATCGCGGAGGATGATCACGATATCGCCATAGTCGCCGCCCTTGCCGCTGGTGGGACCACCGCCGCCACCGGCGTTGTCGGGCTTGCCGCCGCGGTCTTCGCCGCCCTGGCCCTTGCCCTCGGGCCGCCCGCCGTCATCGTCGCGGAAGACGTCGGACTCCGCCGAGCCGCCCATCTGGCCACGACCCTGGCCGCCGCCCATCTGGCCCTGGCCCTTGCCGCGACCGACGTTGAGGAGGTTGTCATGGTTGCCGCCCTTGCCCTGGCCCTGCTGGGCCTGGGCACTCTGCATGAAGAAGCCGGCATCGGGGAATACGGCCGTCTCGATCGCGGCGGCGCCCATCAGCGGAATCACGGCCGCTGCGGTCAGGGTGGCCAGCCGGGTGACGCCGAATGTGTTGCGTGATGTGCTCATGTTCAACCCCCTAAGGGTGTAGCTGATGATGTGCTGCTGTGCGTGCAGCGCTGACGGTCAATGCCAGTCGCTTCTAAGGATAGTCCTGGCACCTGCGAAATTCCATTGACTTGTATCAATATTCCATATAGCGATTAGACATTTCATTCTCCCACGGCGCCCGCCGTGGGAATAACGGTGCGTCGGGGCACTCAGAACTGGTAGGTGACACCCAGGCGCGTCACGTTCTCCTCGTTGTCGAGGCGATCCACGCCGGACCCGTAGTCCACCTCCACCTCGTCGTAGCGGGTGTGGGTGTAGTCCATGCGCAGGCGCAGCTGCTCCTGGATCGGCACCTCGATGCCGCCCCCGACGCGCCATCCCTGTTCCGTCTCGTCGAGGTCGACCTGCTGGTTGCCCCGGGCATAGCGGGTTTCGAAATCCGTCCAGGCAGAGCCGCCGCGCAGGTAGAGCAGGGCGCCGCTGTCGATGATGTAGCCGGCCCTCAGGGCCACCCCCAGGCTGGACTCGCGATCCACCGAGTAGTTGCGGCCATTGGGCGTGCGCTCGTGGTTCCAGGTGATGTCGCTGGCCTCCGCTTCGAGCTCCGCCGCCAGGTAGAACCGCTGGAGGGTCAGGCCGTAGCCGGCGTGGAGGCCGGCGAGGGCGCCGGAGTCGCCGAACTGGGCATCCAGCTCGGTGGGTGCGGTGCGCGGGCCCGTGAGGTCGGTCGCGAGGCTGCCGTAGCCCCCCTGGAGGCCGGCGTAGAAGCCGCGATAGGCCTCCGGCGAGACGGCGGCCCGCTCGCTGGCCTGGCGCCAGGGGTGCCACGCCAGGCCGAGGCGCATCAGCGACTCCTCGGTGGCGAAGTCATCGGTCTCGCCGATGCCGATGTCGATGTCCTCGTAGTCGGTGAAGCTGTAGTCCATGCGCAGCCCCAGGGTCCTGGCCAGGGGCGCCTCCAGGCCACCGCCCAGGCGGCGACCGTCGAGCCACTCGGTGCGATCGTCGGCTTCTCCGCCCTCGGCGAAGCGGCTCTCGAAGCGCCCGCGGACCAGCCCGACGCGGCCGTAGACCTCGTTGCCGCCGGCCACCAGGCGGCCCACCCGAAGCCCGAGGCCCAAGTCATGGTGCTTCTCCACCGAGAACACCCGGCCACCGCCCCGGCGGGCGTGCGTCCATTCGGCGTCGGCCCGGTCGGCCTCCAGCTCCAGCCCGAGCCGCCAGTCGTCCAGGGCCAGGGCGTAGCCGGCGAAGAGGCCGAGCGTGGTGTCGGCATCGCGGAAATCGGCCCGCAGGTTGCCGCCCTGGCCGGTGGCGCGCGGCCCGGACTGGGCGGTGCCGACCTCGCCGCTTCCCCCCTGCACCCCGACATAGAGGCCGTCGAGGGCGTCGCTGTCCCGGGCGGCGGCCAGCAGGGCCTCGTCCTCGTAGCCGCGGGCCAGCTGGGTGCCGATGTTGACCATCAGGCGGTTGTTGTCGAAGTCCTCGCCGGGCTCGCTGGAGTCGCGCTGCAGGAAGTCGTACTTCATGCCCACGAAGAGGTGAGGGTTGAGGTAGTGCCGCAGGCCGAGCCCGAGGCCCAGCAGGTTGTCGTTGCGCTCCACCCCCTGGTAATCGTAATCGCCGTAGCTGGCATTGAGGTCGAGGGTCAGGTCGGGACGCAGCGCGGTCGTCATGCCGCCGCCCAGCACGGTGCGCACGCTGGACGAGGCGTCCTCCACGGTGGTCTCCTCGATGGTGCGGTCGAGCCGTGCGCTCACCCGGGTGGCCGATCCGGCGGGCTGCCAGGTGAGGTCGGCGCCCAGGTCGTGGGTGCCGACGTCCTCCAGGGCATTCCCGTCGTAGTCCTGTTCCATCCAGCCGACCAGCACCTCGGCCTTGAGCGATGGGGTGGGGCGGGCGATCAGGCCCACGGCCGCGTTGGCGCCCTGGGAGTCGCGGTCGAGGCTGTCGCTTTCCGGCGACAGGTCATAGTCCCGCACGTCGGCGGCCGCCTGGACGAACGGCTCCAGGGTCTCGGAGACCCGATAGCCGATGCGTGCACCGAAGGTGGTGAGGTCGCGGTCCCGGTCGTCCTGCTCGATGCTGAAACCGCCATCGGCCTCCACGTCATCGAAATCCAGCGACTCCCAGGTGCCGCCGACGCGGCTGGTGACCCGGCCGAAGCTGTGGTTGACGCCGGCAAAGGCGCCGATGCGGTCGTAGACCGTGGGTTCCTTGCCGTTGACGGCATCCGGCGAAGTGCGGGACTCGTGGCCGTGTCCGGTGTTGAGCCCGCCGAAGACGCTGCCGGCGTCGCTGTAGGCGAACCGGCCCTCGGTGCCCACGCGCCAGTCGGTGTAGTTCTCGCTCTCGAACGCGTGATACTTGCCGCGCTCGGCGTTGCCGTAGAGGCGCACCTGATGGCGTTCCCCCTTGCCGACGAGTTCGGCGAAGGGCGAGACCACGGTGATGGTGTCATCCTGGCGATTCTCGCGCTCGGCGAAGATGTTGTCGTCGTACTCGTTGCCCACCGTCACGCCGACGTTGTGCGTCCAGTTGCCGTTACCCGCGGTCGCCTGGGCCTGGGCGTTGCTGGCGGCAGATACCGCCAGCACCAGCGGCAGCAGGACGAATCCCGCGGGCCGATTCCTTGTCTGCATGAAGATCCCCTTGCGTATTCTCATGGAACCATCGATGGGCGGTCGCCATGCGCCCGGATGAACCGAGATCACAATAGCTCATTCCCAAGCATGATAAACAAAGATCAGAAGCCCCAGACGGGCATCCGGGCGACTCCTTGACCGGCGTCAAATCTGACCGATCCATGACTACGCATAATGTATATTATGTTAAATGATACATGACGAATCCTTCACGCGTCTCCCTCTTGTCGCGATGGCTGGCCATTTGGCCGCCACCCTTACATCATGGCATTCCACTACCCTTATCTTTCCTGCGCCGCCTCGACGGGCACCGAGCGCATGGGTCTTGTCGACGCTTCACGGGAACCGGCCATGAAAACCACGATACGTCTCGTCATTGTCATCATCGTACTGGCGTTGGCCCTGGGCGGCATCTTCGGGTGGAAGTACCTGAAGATGCAGGACATGGCGGAGAGGAATGCCACGCCCCCGCCACCGACGCCCATCGAGGCGGTCACCATCACCTCGCAGTCATGGCGCTCGGCGTTGAGCTCGGTGGGATCACTGCGCGCCATCAACGGCGTCGAGGTGGCCAACGAGGTGGCCGGTGTCGTCAGCGAGGTGGCCTTCGAGTCCGGCCAGACCGTCAGCGAAGGCGACATCCTGATTCGGCTCGAGGACAGCGTCGATCAGGCCGCCCTGGTCGCCCTGGAGGCACAGGCGCAGCTGGCCAACGAGACCTTCAAGCGTTATGCCAACCTGCTGCCCCGCAACGCGGTCTCCCAATCGCAGTTCGACGAGGCGCGCGCCAACTACCAGGCCGCCCGCGCCGACACCGAACAGCAGCGCGCACAGATCAACAAGAAGACCATCCGGGCACCCTTCGACGGCGTGGCGGGACTGCGCCAGGTGGATCTGGGCGAGTACATCGCCGTGGGCACGCCGATCGTCGACCTGAACATGCTCGACCCCATCCATGTCGACTACAGCGTGCCGGAACGGGCGCTGAATCAGGTTAACGCCGGGCGCGCCATGGAGCTGACGGTGGCGGCGTA
Source organism: Halomonas aestuarii (assembly GCF_001886615.1). Taxonomy (NCBI): domain Bacteria; kingdom Pseudomonadati; phylum Pseudomonadota; class Gammaproteobacteria; order Oceanospirillales; family Halomonadaceae; genus Halomonas; species Halomonas aestuarii. Next base: position 3,356,311 of record NZ_CP018139.1, on the reverse strand, counting down.
TCCCCAGCGGGTCTTCCGGGGCGAGATACTGGCGGTGGCGCCCTCCGTCAACGAATCGACCCGTACGCTCGATGTCCGGGCACAACTCGACAATGCCGACGGGGCCCTGCGTCCCGGCATGTTCGCCGAGGTCAGCACCCTCTCGCCGGAGAGTCGTGAGGTCCTCACCCTCCCCCGCACGGCGCTCTCGTTCAACACCTATGGTGACTTCGTGTTCCGCGTCGCCGAGAACGATCAGGGCCAGACCATCGTCTCCCGTCAGCAGGTCACGACGGGCAGCGCACGCGGCGATGTCATCGAGATCACCGAGGGGCTCGCGGCCGGCGACCGGGTCGTGGCCACCGGCCTGCTGCGCCTGCGCGACGGCCAGTCTGTCGATGTGACGGATGGCGGCGCAGGCGGCGGGGAGGCCGAAGGCTGATGACATTCACCGATATCTTCATCCGGCGCCCGGTGCTGGCCACCGTGGTCAGCCTGCTGATCCTCCTCGCGGGCCTGCGGGCCGCCATGGACCTGGAAGTCCGCCAGTACCCGGAGCTCGAGAGCACCGTGATCACGGTGACGACGTCCTACCCCGGGGCCAGCTCCCAGCTGGTGCAGGGCTTCGTGACCACGCCGCTGCAGCAGGCCATCGCCGAGGCCGACGGCATCGACTTCATCGAGTCGACCAGCATCCAGGGGGCCTCGACCATCGAGGTCAACATGGAGTTGAACTACGACGCCAACGCCGCCCTGGCCGAGGTGCAGGCCAAGGTGGCCAGCCAGCGGAGCGTGCTGCCGGCGGCGGCCGAGAGTCCGGTCATCGAGTCGTCGACCGGCGACAGCACGGCGCTGATGTACCTGGCGTTCTACTCCGAGCGCATGTCGGTGCCCCGCATCACCGACTACCTCACGCGCGTGGTACAGCCGAAGCTCCAGGCGCTGCCCGGGGTGGCCAAGGCGCGCAGCTTCGGCCAGAGCATGGCCATGCGCGTCTGGCTCGACCCGCGGCGCATGGCGGCCCTCAACGTCGATCCCGGCCAGATCGTCGAGGTCCTGCAGGACAACAACTACCAGGCCGGCGTCGGCAAGACCCGCAGCGAGTTCGTGGCCATCAACCTGACCACCGACACCGACATCACCGATCCCGCCCAGTTCGAGGACCTGGTGGTGCGCAACGACGGCGGCGACCTGGTCCGTCTGAGAGATGTGGCGCGCACCGAACTGGGCGCCGAGAACTACGACAGTACCGCCTGGTACAGCGGGACGCCCGCTACCTTCATGGCCATCGAGCAGGCCCCCGGCGCCAACCCGCTCGACGTCGCCAGGGCCGTCCGCGAGGCGATGCCGGAGATCCGTCGCCAGCTGCCGGCCGGGCTCGAGGTGGTTCTCCCCTACGACGCGTCGGAGTTCATCGAGGACTCCATCAACGAGGTGATCAAGACCCTGCTCGAGGCCGTCCTCATCGTGCTGGTGGTGATCTTCCTGTCGCTGGGGTCGGTCCGTGCCGCCCTGGTCCCGGCCGTCGCGGTGCCGCTGTCCCTGATCGGGGCGGCCTTCGTGATGCTGATGCTGGGCTTCTCGCTCAACCTGCTGACCCTGCTGTCCATGGTGCTGGCCATCGGCCTGGTGGTGGACGATGCCATCATCGTGGTCGAGAACGTGCACCGCCACATCGAGGCCGGAGAGTCACGATTCGAGGCCGCCATCAACGGCGCCCGGGAAATGGCGGTGCCGATCATCGCCATGACCACCACGCTGGTGGCGGTCTATGCGCCCATCGGCTTCATGGGGGGGCTGGTGGGTTCGCTGTTCACGGAGTTTGCCTTCACCCTGGCAGGCGCGGTGGTCGTCTCGGGCATCGTCGCCCTGACGCTCTCGCCGATGCTCTCCGGCAAGGTGCTCAAGCCCCATGGGTCATCGTCACGCTTCGAGCGCGGGGTCGAGGCCAGCTTCAACGGTCTGTCCCGCGGCTATCGCGGTCTGCTCTCCCGCAGCCTGGAAACCGTCTCGGTGCCGGTGGTGTTCGCCACGGTGGTGCTGGCCTCGATCTACTTCATGTTCATCACCAGCCAGAACGAGCTGGCCCCCACGGAAGATCAGGGGATCATCTTCTTCCAGGGCACCGCGCCGAAGACCGGCACGCTGGAGTACCTGGAGCGCTACGCCGGCGACATCCAGGCCGGCATGGAGGGGATCGAGGGCTACGAGGAGTCCTTCATGATCCTCGGCGGCACCAGTGCCGATACCGTGTTCGGGGGGTTCAAGATGGCCCCCTGGAGCGAACGGGATATCTCGCAGATGGAGGTGATGCCGGCGCTGCAGGGCGCCCTGTCCCGGGTCACGGGCCTGCAGACCGCGGCCTTCCCTCGCCCTTCCCTGCCCGGCTCGAGCGGCGGCCTGCCAGTGCAGTTCGTGCTCACCACCGGCAACAGCTACGAGGAGCTCAACGCCGTCGCCGACGACTTGCTCGGCCAGGCCATGGGCAGCGGCAACTTCGCCTTCCTGCGCAAGTCGATCGATTTCGATCGACCGACCACCCGTATCCTGGTCGACCGCAACCGGGTGGCCGACCTGGGCCTGACCATGGCCGATGTCGGCCAGGCGCTGTCGACCCTGGTCGGTGAGGGGTTCACCAACCGCTTCAGCATGGACGGGCGCAGCTACAAGGTCATTCCCCAGGTCGAGCAGGCCTTCCGGCTCGAGGCGTCGATGATCGACGACTATTACCTCCGGGCGGATAACGGTCAGCAGGTGCCGCTGAGCAACCTGGTGCGCTTCGAGGACAGCGTGGAGCCCTCCTCGCGCACGCAGTTCCAGCAGCTGAACTCGCTGATCCTCGAGGGGGTGCCGCGCCCCGGCGTGGCCCTGGGCGATGCCCTGGGGTGGCTCAACCGGACGGCCGCCGAGACCCTGCCGCCGGCCTACTCGGTCGACTACAAGGGGCAGTCGCGACAGCTGATGACCCAGGGCAGCGCGCTGGTGCTGACCTTCTTCCTGTCGCTGATCGTCATCTACCTGGTGCTGGCGGCCCAGTTCGAGAGCTGGCGTGATCCGCTGATCATCCTGGTCTCGGTGCCGATGTCGGTCGCCGGCGCCATGACGTTCATTACCCTCGGGGTCTCGAGCCTGAACATCTATACTCAGGTAGGCCTGATCACCCTGATCGGGGTGGTGGCGAAGAACGGCATCCTGATCGTCGAGTTTGCCAACCACCTGCAGCATGACAAGGGACTCGGCAAGCGTGATGCGGTCATCGAGGCGTCGGCGATCCGCCTGCGGCCGATCCTGATGACCTCGGTGGCGCTGATCGTGGCGATGGTCCCGCTGCTCGTGGCCACCGGCGCGGGCGCGGTCAGCCGGTTCGACATCGGCCTGACCATCGCCTCGGGGCTCGGCATCGGCACCCTGTTCACCCTGTTCGTGCTGCCGGCGTTCTACCTGCTGCTGGCACGGGATCACAACGCGGCCAGGGACGCCGGCGCGGCGGCGAGGGCGTCATCCTGAGCGTCAAGACACCGGACCCGGCCGGTGCTCGCGTGGACAGGGTCGGCGTCACTCCTTATCATCGCGGTTTCCTTCGCCAGGAAGGTAAAGGAAACCTGACGACCCCGGCGGTGGCCAGGGTCGGATACCAACGGCCGGTGAAAGGTGCGAATAGAGATGGGCAAACGTTATTCATGCCTGGTGGCCATGCTGGGACTCTCGCTGCTGGCGGGATGCGCCTGGCTGCCCCAGCCCGAGGAAGACGTCCACGACACGCTTGCCACCAGGGCTCAGCTGGATGAGCGCTTCACGCGGCTGGAAGCCGCGGTCGAAGGCCAGTGCGGTGGACAGCAGGCACGGTTCACCCAGCAGCAACAGCGCCTCGATCGGGTGGATGCCGACCTCCGCGAGGTCGGCAGCCTGCTGCGTGGACTGCGCTCCGACGTGGCGCGTGCCGGAGACGAGCCCGAGCGGGTGGCGCGGGAGTGCGCCATCGATGCGGATATCGGCAACAAGACGCTGCTGGGGCGCTCCGAATGGATCGGCCTGCCCGATGTGGGCACCTACCTGAAGGCGCGGATCGACACGGGCGCCGAGACCTCCTCGCTATCGGCCACCGAGATCACCCCGTTCGAACGAGACGGCGAGGACTGGATTCGCTTCAAGCTGGGGCTCAACGACGACGACGCCGTTGTCGACAGCGTCCGTGACCGATGGATCGAGGCGCCGGTGGAGCGTCGGGTGCGCATCATCCAGGCGTCCGGCGAGGAATCCCGCCCGGTGATCAGCCTGATGATGACCCTGGGAACCCTGCGCGACCGGGTGCAGTTCACCCTGAGCGACCGGACGCACCTGGACCATCCGGTCCTGCTCGGGCGACGCTTCCTCCTGGACATCGCCATTGTCGACGTGGCCGAGCAGTACCTCCATGAACGCCCCGAATTTCCTGGCGGAAAGCCGGCAACGGACGCCGGCGCCGACGAGGCCATCGATGCGGCCGGGGAAGCCGACGGCTGACGCCGTCGGCCCGGTCCGATGAACGCCGCCTGTTCCACCTCCAAGGAAGACCCATGTCACGACTGCCCTTCTACCTGATCGTCGCCCTGCTGCTGGTGTCCGGTGTTGCCCTGAGCATCCACCGCCACGTGCAGTTCGAGGTGCCCTGGACACCCGGCGAACAGCGCCAGGTCTGGGACATCGAGGCCCAGGTCAACTTCGTCGCCGACGGTGGCCCGGCCAAGGTCAACATGGCGTTGCCCTCGAGCCAGCAGGGCTACCGCATCCTCACCGAGCACACCGCCTCGCCCGGCTATGGCCTGGCCTTCCTCGAGCAGCAGGGGGGGCGGCGCGCCGAGTGGTCCACGCGAGAGGCCACCGGTGACCAGCAGCTCTACTACAGCGTCCAGGTTCTGGTCGCCCCCGATGCGCGCAAGACCAGTATCGAGCCCCCTCCCCTGCAGCGCGACAACGTCTGGGAGTCGCCCTACGACACCGCGGCCAGCCAGGTGATCGAGCGCGCCTGGTCGCGCAGCGCCGATCATTTCACCTTCGCCCGCGAGCTGATCCAGGACTTCACCGATGAGCGCCAGGGGGAGAATGCCCGGCTCCTCCTGACCCAGTTCGATCGCGCGCCGCTGCTGGTGCGCCTGCTCAACCAGGCGGACGTGCCGGCCCGGGAGGTCAGCGGCCTGGTGCTGGAGAGTGGCCGTCGCCGCCAGAACCTGATGACCTGGATCCAGGTCTTCGAGGACCAGGAGTGGGTGCTCTTCAATCCGCGCACCGGCGAGCGGGGACGCCCGGACAACCTGCTGCTCTGGGAGTCGGCCGGTCAGGCGGTGCTCGAGGTGGAGGGCGGCAGCAACTCCCGGGTCAACTTCTCGATGATCTCCCGCAACCAGCCGGCCGCGGCCGCCGTGCGCAGCCAGCTGGCCGACGACACCCTGCTCAACTTCTCGATCCACAGCCTGCCCCTCGAGGACCAGGCGCTGTTCCAGACCATCCTGCTGATCCCCATCGGGGCACTGGTGGTAGTGCTGCTGCGGGTGCTGGTGGGCATCAAGACCTCGGGGACCTTCATGCCCGTGCTGATCGCGCTGGCCTTCATCCAGACCACCCTGGTCACCGGCCTGGTCGGTTTCCTGCTGGTGGTCGCCGTGGGACTGGTGATCCGCAACTACCTGTCCTACCTGAACCTGTTGCTGGTGGCGCGAGTGACGGCGGTGATCATCACGGTCATCGCCATCATCTCGGTCTTCTCGGTCCTCGCCTATCGCTTCGGCCTCAACGCCGGCCTGACGATCACCTTCTTCCCGATGATCATCCTGTCCTGGACCATCGAGCGCATGTCGATCCTCTGGGAGGAGGAAGGCCCCAAGCAGGTGCTGATCCAGGGCGGCGGGAGCCTGATGACGGCGGTGCTGGCCTACCTGGCCATGAACAACCCCTGGATCCGCCACATCACCTTCAACTTCCTCGGCGTCCAGCTGATCCTGATGGGCCTGATCCTGCTGCTCGGCAACTACACGGGCTACCGCCTGCTCGAGCTGCGCCGCTTCAAGCCGGTCACGGAGGACTGAGGCCATGTGGACGACCCCCGCGCGCCTGCACGCCAAGGGCATCATCGGCATGAACCGGCGCAACATCCGTTACATCGGCCGCTACAACAACCGCCGGCTCTATCCGCTGGTGGACGACAAGCTCAAGACCAAGCTGCTGGCCCAGGACTACGGCATCACCACGCCGGACCTGATCGGTACCGTGACCACCCAGTTCGGCGTCAAGCACATCCGCGGCATGCTGGCTGGCCATCACGGCTTCGTGATCAAGCCGGCCAAGGGCAGCGGCGGCAAGGGCATCCTGGTCATCGAGCGGGTCGAGGGCGACCGCTACATCAAGCCCAGCGGCGCCCGGCTGAGCCTCGAGGACGTGGAGCGCCATGTCTCCAATATCCTCTCGGGGCTCTACTCGCTGGGTGGCTCCCCCGACGTGGCGCTGGTCGAGGCGCTGATCAACTTCGACGGCTCCTTCGCCGAGTACACCTACGAGGGCGTCCCGGACATCCGGGTCATCGTCTTCAAGGGCTATCCGGTGATGGCGATGATGCGCCTCTCCACGGCGGCCTCGGACGGCAAGGCCAACCTGCATCAGGGGGCCGTGGGGGTGGGCATCGACATCGCCAGCGGCACGGCGATCCGGGGCGTGCAGTACGACCGCACCCGCCACGACCATCCCGACACCGGCCACGAGCTCGCCAGCCTGCGCATTTCCGACTGGGAGACCCTGATGCTGCTGGCCGCCGGCTGCTACGAGATGACGGGCCTGGGCTACCTGGGGACCGACATGGTGCTCGATCGCGATCGTGGCCCCATGCTCCTCGAGCTCAACGCCCGCCCGGGCCTGGCGATCCAGATGGCCAACGGCGAGGGCCTTCGCCCGCGGCTCGACCTGATCGAACGCCAGCCCGACGGCGTGCCCGCCGAGGAGAGAGTCGCCTTCTCGCGGCGCCACTTCGCCCGCTCGAGCGAGCTGCGCGAGCCGGCCTGAGGGGCCGTGGCTGGTCCCTCGCCGGCCCGCCGCGTAGACTATGCGCTTCTCCCCAGCCACCGCTCCGGGTGCCATGACCGACCCCCGCGACATGATCCGACAGGCCGAGCGTCAGTGCCAGCAGCGCGGGGCGCGCTTCACGCCGATCCGCCGCCGGGTGCTGGAACTCATCGCCACGACCCGCGGCGGCCTGAAGGCCTACGAGCTTCTCGACCGCCTGGCGGCCGAGCATGAGGCGGCGCGCCCGCCCACCGTCTATCGTGCCCTCGAGTTCCTCATCGACCAGGGGCTGGTGCACCGCATCGAGTCGCTCAATGCCTACGTGGCCTGCCCCTGCCCCGAGCATGCCCACGGCTTCCAGCTGCTGATCTGCCGCCACTGCGGCCGGGTCGAGGAGCTGCACCTGAACGAGATCAACGACCACCTGGCGCGACGCGCCGGTGAGCTGGGCTTCGAGGTCCAGCGCCAGACCATCGAGCTGCTGGGCCAGTGCGACGCCTGCCGCCAGGCCCTCGACCGGCCCCCAGCCGCCACCGTGGAGACCCCATGAGCCAATCCTTCAAGGCCCTCGAGCGGGCCCCCCGCGACAGCCACGTGCCCCTGGCCGAGATCCTGGCGGCCGTCGGCTTCAATGCCGACGGCCTGATCCCCGCCATCGCCCAGCAGCATGACAGCGGCGAGGTGCTGATGATGGCGTGGATGAACCGCGATGCCCTGGAGGAGACCCTGCGGACCGGCCGCGTCTGCTACTGGTCGCGCTCGCGGGGAAAGCTGTGGCGCAAGGGGGAGAGCTCCGGTCAGCAGCAGCGGCTCATGGCCGCTGCCCTGGACTGCGACGGCGACACCCTGCTGCTGCAGGTGGATCAGACGGGGCCTGCCTGCCACAGCGGGCGGCGCAGCTGCTTCTACGTGGCGCTGGAGGGCGATCGGGCGCGCATCAGCAGCGATCCGCTGATCGATCCCGATACGCTCTATGGCAAGGGCTGAGATGAAAAGGGCCGACCCATGACCGCCCCGGCGGCCTGGTGGCGACGCCTGACGGCACTCCTCACGCGCGCGCTCGGCATCGCGATGATCGGCCTGGTGAAGACCTACCAGGTCACGCTGAGCCCCCTGCTGGGGCCGCGCTGCCGCTACTGGCCGAGCTGTTCCGCCTATGCGGTGGAGGCGCTGCGGGTGCACGGCCCCTTCAAGGGCGGACTGATGGCGCTTCGCCGCATCGCCCGCTGCCACCCGGGCTGCGAGGGGGGTATCGATCCGGTGCCGGGCGGGCCCAGCGAGGCGCTGTGTCGGGAGGACCCGGAGCTGGACGAGCACTTCCGCTGCCGGTCCGACGACCGGCAGCAGGACGCTCCCTGATCAGGCGACCGCTTCCTGCTCGGCCACCCGGTAGATCCGCTCCAGCATGGCATTGAGGCCGTTGCTGCGGGTCGGCGAGAGGTGCTTGTCGAGGCCCAGATCCTTGAGGAAGTGCGGGCTGGTGGCGCGGATGTCCTCGGGCCGGCGATCGTTGTAGATGCGCATCAGCACGGCAATCAGCCCGGAGACGATGGCGGCGTCGGAGACCGCATCGAAGTGCAGGGTCTCGCCCTCTCGGCGGTGGCGCATCCAGACGTTGGACTGGCAGCCCTGGATCTTCAGCTCGTCGACCTTCCACTCATCCGGAAAGGCCGGCAGCTGCTTGCCCATGTCGATGATGTACTGGTAGCGATCCATCCAGTTGTCGAACATCTCGAACTCGTCGAGAAGCTCCTGCTGGGCCTGTTCGGCGGTGGTCTCGGAACTCATGGTCTCTCCTCAAGGCAATGGGGCCATTATAACGGCTCGGGTCCCCTATCTCGATCCTCCCCGTCCGGATCACCCCCGGTCGACGTCATGCCCGGCCGTGAAATCCCCCAGGCCATGGCGGGCCTGCTGGCGATGCCACTCCTCGTCCTCGGCGTGCAGGTAGCGCGCCGTGGTGTCCAGGCGCGAGTGTCGTGCAGTCCCCGCCAGGTAGCGCAGCTCCACGCCGGCCTGGGCCTGGTGGGTCAGGGCCGTATGGCGCAACCAGTGGGGCGTGGCCCGGCGCAGGCGCAACACGGCGTCGCGGGCCGCCTCGCCCTCCTCGGCCTCGAGCACGTCCGCCGCCTCGCCGAAGGCCTCGCGGATCAGCCGGTAGAGCCGGTTGTCGCCGAGCCCCCGGGTGCCGTCCAGGGCCCGCAGCAGCGGGCCCTCCTCATCGGGTGAAGGAAGGCGCGACAGCCCCAGCTGCGCCCGCCAGGCCTCCAGCAGGGCCAGCATGTCCGGCGGCACCGGGATGCGCGCCGCCTTGTCGCCCTTGCCCACGACATGCCACCACCAGCGCCCCTCGCGGCGCACGAAGTCGTTCATGCACGCCGCACTCATCTCGCCGATGCGCGGGGCCAGCAGGTAGGCGAAGCCGAAGACCAGCCGCCGACGCGACTGCTCGAAGACCCGGCGCGAGGAGGCGTCCGCCGCCACCGGCCGGTTGAGCCAGGCCCAGAACCACGCCCACACGGGTCTCTCGAGGTAGCGCTCGATGCCGCCCTGCCGATTGTCCAGGCGACGCCGCTTGTCGCGCATCAGCCGGAACGGGTTGTGGGAGACCCAGCCCGCCTCGACAAGCCAGGCGTACATGCCCTGCAGGATGACCAGGCTCTGCCGGCGGCTCGAGGGGGACAGTGGCCCCCGGAAGGGACGCCAGCGAGGGTCGGTGCGTGGGCGGACCGGGCCGATCCAGCGCGCCACGGGGCGCGGGTCGGCCAGGAAGGCCTCGAAGGCATCCAGGTCCTCCCGGCGCAGGTCGCCAAGCCCCCTGCCCTGGCCGGCCAGCCACATCAGCAGCCGCTGTACCTCGCGTCGATAGGCGCGCTGCGTCTGTGGGCTCGCGCGATACTCGGCGAGCCATCGCGCCACGGCCTCGCCGTCGCTGCCGGCCGCGATATGCACGCCCGCCGGCAGCGTCAGTGCCTCGCCTGACTCCGGTGGTGGGGTCAGCTCGCCCGGAGGTGCCCCTTCATGCACCTGGCGTTGCGTGTCGACCGGTTCCTGCGGGCTCTCGTCGCGCCCCATGTCCTGCCTCCCTGTTGGTTTTTCCCGGGCTCTGTTTCCCCCAGGCCTTTACCCCTAGCCCTTTACCCCGAGGCCTTTACCCCGAGGCCCCTGTCCGGGGCACTTGCCCTGCCGGTCCCTGCGGCACAGTATCCGCCTGCCGGCCCAAGAAATTCAAGATAAGCCGCGTAATCTTGATTATTTATCGCTAAAGATAAATATTATTACGCATTACGTAGTACGTAATAATCTTCTCTATTCAGGATATCCGGGGTAGACTGGCGCCCATGACCTGTCGCCAGGCCGGCAGACAGCCCAGCGGATCACCATGAGGGGACGACCATGGCGCGCAGCGGCGTGCGTTACGAGGATGTACAGCGGGCCGTCGATGCCCTGCTCGAGAAGGGAGAGGCCCCGAGCGTGCACAAGGTGCGCGAGGTGCTCGGCACCGGCAGCTTCACCACCATCAGCGACCACCTGCGGGAGTGGCGGACGCGGCGCGAGGAGAATCGCGACCAGCCTCCTCCTCGCGGGATGCCGGAGGGGCTGCAGGAACTGGCCGAGGCGCTGTGGGAGAAGGCCCAGGGCTCGGCCCACGAGGCACTCGCCCACTATCGCCAGGAGGCCGATGGCCGGGTGGAGGAGGCCCGCGAGGAGGCCGGGGAGGCCTCACGCCGGGCCGAGGACGCCGAACAACGCGAGTCGGCGCTGTCCGCCCACCTGGCTCGCACCGAGCAGCGCCTGCAGGAACAGAGCGGCGAGCTGGCCCGCCGGGAAGCCGAGCGCGACGCCCTCGCCGAACGCGAGGCGAAGCTGGCGAGCCGCCAGTCGCGGTTCGAGGCGCAGCTAGCGAGCCTCCAGGAGGAGCACGAGCGCCAGGCCCGCGAGCAGCAGCAGGCACTCGCCGAGCAGGCGTCACGCCATCAGGAGCGCCTCGCTCGCGAGGAGAAGCGCCATGAGACCAGCGAGGCCCGGCTGATGGGCCTGCTCGACGAGGCGCGCCAGGAACGCCAGGCCGCCGACAAGGGCCATGCCCAGCGACAGCAGCAGCTGGAGACGCGCCTCGAGCGGGCACAGCAGCTGGTCCAGGAGGCGCGGGGCGCCCTGGCCGAGGAGGAGAAGCGCCACCGGGAGACCGAGTGGGCACGCCACCAGGCGGAGGAGCGCAGCCGCATGCTGGCGCATGAACAGGCCCTGCTGCAGGCACGCGTCGATGAGCAGAAGCAGCTGCTGGAGGAGCAGGCGCGCCGGCTACGCGACCTGGAGGCCCAGCTCCACCGCTGCCTCTGGCAGGCGCCGGTGCCGGGCCGGGAGGACGCACAGGCCGCCGGAGACGACGAAGGCCCCGCGGATGCGGGGCCTTCGAGGGAGGAGATCGAGTAAGGATGTCGCGGGGAGGCCATGGCCTCCCCGTGAGTCATCACGCCTCAGCGATAGTAGGCGTTGGTAGTGTCCGAGTGGTCGGTGACGTCACGGATGCCGGCGAGTTCCGGGATGCGCTCCATCAGGGTCTTCTCGACGCCATCCTTGAGGGTCAGGTCCACCGCGGCGCAGCCCTGGCAGCCACCGCCGAAGGCCAGCACCGCCACCTGGTCCTCGGTCAGCTCGACCAGCTTGATCTCGCCGCCGTGGGAGGCCAGGCCCGGGTTGATCTCGCTGTAGAGGATGTAGTTGACGCGATCCTCGAGCGGGCTGTCCGCATTCACCTTGGGCATCTTGGCGTTGGGTGCCTTGATGGTCAGCTGGCCGCCCATGCGGTCGGCGTTGAAGTCGACCACGGCCTCCTCGAGGAAGGGCAGGCTGTTCTTGTCCAGGTAGACGCGGATCTTCTCCAGCTCCAGCAGCTCGTCGCTGGGCTCTTCCTCGCCGGGACGGCAGTAGGCCAGGCAGGTCTCGGCATAGGGGGTGCCGGGCTGGGTGATGAAGATGCGAACCGCGATACCCTCGACGTTCTGCTTCTCGAGCAGCTCGGCGAGGTAGTCCTGGGCGCTGTCGGTGATCTGGATGCTGTCGCTCATGGTGCTCTCGCTATCGTGACGCGTCGCGTCGGCGGGCCGAGGCGACGGGTACGGAAAGTGTGATGGCCCAATGGTAAGCGACCCGCGCGGCCGACACAATCCCGACTGAATTGCTGGGTTTTATCCTGCCCCCTGCCGCGGCGCGGCGGCTTTTGCTAAGATGTTCGCCTTCCCCGGCGACCTGCCGACGTGCCGACCCCCGGCAGGCCGCCCGTTGCCCGCAGCGCATGCACGACACAAGACGCCCCAGGCGCCGCGCTGCCGGCCGGACCCCTGACGCCTCTTCGCTGGAGATTGACCCGACCCATGGCCGCCGCTCCCACTGCCCTGACCGCCTCGCTCCATGACAGCCTCTCGCGTCGCATCCTGATGCTCGACGGCGGCATGGGTACCATGCTGCAGAATGCCGGGCTGTCCGAGGAGGAGTTCCGCGGCGAGCGCTTCGTCGACTGGCCGAGCGACCTCAAGGGGAACAACGACCTGCTGGCCCTGACCTGCCCGGACCTGGTGACCCGCATCCACCGCCAGTACCTGGAGGCCGGCGCCGACATCGTCGAGACCAACACCTTCAACAGCACCCGCCTCTCCCAGTCCGACTACGGCATGGAGGCGCTGGTGCCAGAGCTCAATCGCGAATCGGCGCGCCTGGCCAGGGCGGTCTGCGATGCCGTGGCCGAGGAGACCGGCGTGCCGCGCTTCGTGGCCGGCGTGCTGGGGCCGACCTCCCGCACCGCCTCGCTCTCGCCCGACGTCAACGACCCGGCCAAGCGCAACGTCACCTTCGACGCCCTGCGCGAGAACTACCTCGAGGCCGCCGAGGCGCTGATCGAGGGCGGGGCCGACCTGATCCTGATCGAGACCATCTTCGATACCCTGAATGCCAAGGCCGCGATCTTCGCCCTCGAGGAGCTCTTCGAGGCACGCGGAGAGCGGTGGCCGGTGATGATCTCCGGCACCATCACCGACGCCTCGGGGCGCACCCTGTCGGGACAGACCACCGAGGCCTTCTGGAACTCGGTGCGCCACGCCCGGCCGCTCTCCATCGGGCTGAACTGCGCGCTGGGCGCCGAGGAGCTTCGCCCCTACATCGAGGAGCTCTCGACCAAGGCCGACACCTTCGTCTCGGCCCACCCCAACGCCGGCCTGCCCAACGAGTTCGGCGAGTACGACCAGACGCCGGACGAGATGGCGAATATCGTCGCCGAGTTCGCCGAGAGCGGCCTGGTCAACATCATCGGCGGCTGCTGCGGCTCTACCCCGGAGCACATTGCGGCGATCCATGCCGCCATCCGGGACCTGCCCCCGCGCCGGGTGCCGGAGCGCTCGCGGGCCTGTCGCCTCTCCGGGCTCGAGCCCTTCAACATCGAGGCCGACTCGCTGTTCGTCAACGTGGGCGAGCGGACCAACGTCACCGGCTCCGCGCGCTTCAAGCGGCTGATCAAGGAGGAGGACTACACCACGGCGCTGGAGGTGGCCCTGGAGCAGGTGGAAAACGGCGCCCAGGTCATCGACATCAACATGGACGAGGGGATGCTCGAGTCCGAGGAGGCGATGGTGCGCTTCCTCAACCTGATCGCCGGCGAGCCCGACATCGCGCGGGTGCCGATCATGATCGACTCCTCCAAGTGGGAGATCATCGAGGCGGGCCTTAAGTGCGTGCAGGGCAAGGCGGTGGTCAACTCCATCTCCATGAAGGAGGGCGAGGACGCCTTCCGCGAGCAGGCCTCGGCCTGCCGGCGCTTCGGCGCCGCGGTGGTGGTGATGGCCTTCGACGAGGCCGGCCAGGCGGACACCTTCGCCCGCAAGACCGAGATCTGCCAGCGGGCCTACCGGATCCTCGTGGACGAGCTGGACTTCCCGCCGGAAGACATCATCTTCGATCCCAACATCTTTGCCATCGCCACGGGCATCGAGGAACACGACAACTACGCCGTGGACTTCATCCAGGCGACGCAGTGGATTCGCGAGCACCTCCCCCATGCCATGGTGTCGGGCGGCGTCTCCAACGTCTCCTTCTCGTTCCGCGGCAACAACCCGGTTCGCGAGGCGATCCACTCGGTGTTCCTCTACCACGCCATCCGCGCGGGGCTGACCATGGGCATCGTCAACGCCGGCCAGCTGGCCGTCTACGACGACCTGCCGGCGGAGCTCCGCGAGGCCGTGGAAGACGTCGTCCTCAACCGCCGCAGCGACTCCACCGAGCGCCTGCTGGAGCTCGCCGACAAGTACAAGGGCGACGGCAGCGGCCCGGCGAAGAAGGAGGATCTCGAGTGGCGTGGCTGGGAGGTCGAGAAGCGCATCGCGCACTCCCTGGTCAAGGGCATCACCGCCTACATCGAGGAGGACACCGAGCAGGCTCGACAGCGTGCCGAGCGCCCCATCGAGGTGATCGAGGGGCCGCTGATGGACGGCATGAACGTGGTCGGCGACCTCTTCGGGGCCGGCAAGATGTTCCTGCCCCAGGTGGTCAAGTCGGCCCGGGTCATGAAACAGGCGGTGGCCTACCTGATCCCCCACATCGAGGCCGAGAAGAGCGCCGAGACGAAGGCCAAGGGCAAGATCGTCATGGCCACGGTCAAGGGCGACGTGCACGACATCGGCAAGAACATCGTCGGCGTCGTCCTGCAGTGCAACAACTACGAGGTCATCGACCTCGGCGTGATGGTGCCGGCCGAGCGGATCCTGCAGACGGCCAGGGACGAGAACGCCGACATCATCGGCCTCTCCGGCCTGATCACCCCGTCGCTTGACGAGATGGTCCACGTGGCCAAGGAGATGCAGCGCCAGGGCTTCACCCTGCCCCTGCTGATCGGCGGCGCCACCACCTCCAAGGCCCACACGGCGGTGAAGATCGAGCCGGGCTACGACCAGCCGGTGATCTACGTCTCGGATGCCTCCCGCGCCGTGGGCGTGGCCGGCAAGCTGCTCTCGCCGGCCCTGAAACCGGCCTACGTCGACGAGATCCGCGCCGAGTACGAGACGGTGCGCGAGCGCAACGCCAGGCGCCGCCCCAAGGCCGCCGACCTCAGCTACGAGGAGGCGCGGCAGCGCAAGCCGGCCATGGACTGGGAGGGCTATACCCCGCCGAGGCCAGCCATCACAGGCCTGGAGGTCTTCGACGACTACGACATCGAGGAGCTGGTCGAGCGCATCGACTGGACGCCCTTCTTCATGAGCTGGCAACTGGCCGGCAAGTACCCGAGGATCCTCGAGGACGACACCGTCGGCGAGGCCGCGCGCCACCTCTTCGCCGATGCCCAGGCGATGCTGCGCAAGCTGATTGACGAGAAGCGGATCCATGCGCGCGGAGTGATCGGCCTGTGGCCGGCCAACAGCGTCGACGACGACGTCATCGAGGTGTACGCCGACGAGTCGCGCCGCGAGGTGATCGAGCGGCTGCACCACATCCGCCAACAGACCACCAAGAACCGGGAGGGCGTCTGCCAGAGCCTGGCCGACTTCATCGCCCCGAAGGAGAGCGGCAAGCCGGACTGGATCGGCGGCTTCGCCGTCACCACCGGCCACGGCGTCGAGGCGCTGGCCGAGCGGTACAAGGCCGCCGGTGACGACTACAACGCCATCCTGGTCCAGTCGCTCACCGACCGCCTGGCCGAGGCCTTCGCCGAGCGCCTGCACGAGCGGGTGCGCAAGGAGTTCTGGGGCTATGTGCCCGACGAGGCCCTGGACAACGACGCCCTGATCGCCGAGAAGTACCAGGGCATCCGGCCAGCGCCCGGCTATCCGGCCTGCCCCGACCACACCGAGAAGGCGACCCTGTTCCGCCTGCTCGAGGCCACCAAGAACGCCGGCCTCGAGCTCACCGAGAACTTCGCCATGTGGCCCGCCGCCGCGGTCGCCGGCTGGTACTTCTCCCACCCCCGGTCGAAGTACTTCTCCACCGGCAAGATCACCCGTGACCAGGTCGAGGCGCTGGCCCGCCGCAAGGGCATGAGCGTCGAGGAGCTCGAGCGCTGGCTCTCGCCTGTGCTCTCCTACGACCCCGCCTGACCCCGCCTGACCCCGTCGGCCCGCTCCGGCGGGCCATGTGATTCCCTCCCTTTCCGGAAGACGGATGCTGCCCGAGCCCAGCCGACGCCAGACGATCCTGCGCCTCTCCCTGCCGATCATCGCGGGCATGCTCACCCAGAGCCTGCTCAACCTGATCGACGCGGCCCTGGTGGGCTCGCTCGGCCAGGTGCCCCTGGCCGGCGTGGGCATCGGCGGCTACGCGATGTTCCTGACCACCGCGGTGGTCTTCGGCCTATCGTCGGGCGTGCAGGCCCAGACGGCGAGGCGCCACGGCGAGCAGGCCTGGGGCCGGCGCGCCCTGCCGCTCAATGCGGGGCTGGCGATCGCGCTGGCCGTGGCCGGCCCGCTGACCCTGCTGTGCCTGTGGCAGGCACCGCGCCTCCTGGCGCTGATCACCCAGGATCCGGCGGTCGGGGCCGTGGCGGTGGAGTACTTCCGCTGGCGGGTGCTGTCGCTGATCCCGGTGGCAATGATCTTCTGCTTCCGCGGCTACTGGAACGGCATCCAGCAGACCGGCCTCTACCTGCGCATCATCCTGGTGATGCATGCCATCAACGTGGTCGCGAGCCTCGGCCTGATCTTCGGGCTGGCCGGGCTGCCGGCCATGGGCGCGGCCGGTGCCGGGGCCGGCACCAGCCTCTCGCTCTTCGCCGGCCTCGCCATCTGGGCCGGGCTCAGCCTGCGCCACGCCACCGGCAGTGGCTTCCTGGCCGAGCGCCCCCGGCGCCACGCCCTGCTGACCACCCTGCGCCTGGCCACACCCCACTCCTTTCAGCAGCTGTGGTTCGCGGCCGGCTATGCCGTACTGTTCTTGATCCTGGGCCGCATCGACACCGCCAGCGTCGCGGTGGGCCACGTGCTGGTGAACCTCTCGCTGCTGCTGATCCTGCCCGGCGTGGGACTCGGCATGGCGGCGATGAGCCTGGTCGGCCAGGCCCTGGGGCGACAGGCCCACGGGGAGGCCCACCGCTGGGGCTGGGACGTGGTGCGGCTGGCCTGGTGCTGCCTGGGCGTCCTGGCCCTGCCGATGCTGCTGTTCCCCGAGGCGGTGCTGCGCCTCTTCCTGCACGACCCCGCCCTGGTCGACCTGGGCCGGCTGCCGCTGCAGCTCACCGCGGTGATGATCGTGCTCGACGCCGCCGCCCTGGTGTTCGCCCAGGCCCTGCTGGGGGCCGGGGCGAACCGCACCGTGATGACCACCACCCTCACCCTGCAATGGCTGGTGTTCCTGCCGCTGGCCTGGTGGGTGGGCGTGGGGCTCGATCAGGGGCTGCTCGGCATCTGGTGGGTCCAGTTGGGCTACCGCTGCCTCAACTCGGCCTGGTTCGTGCTGATCTGGCAGCGGCGACACTGGCAGTCCCTGGCCCTCTGAGCCCGGCGCATCGCGGCTCGTCATTCCATTTTGCATATAAACTATGAATATTTATTCTTTTCTAGAATAACTACGAGCGGGTATCGTGGCGCACAACGTCCATGATTCTCTCGATCCAGGAACGCGCTGCATGTACCGTTACGACTCCCACGACCAGACCCTGGTCGATGAACGCGTCGCCCAGTTTCGCGACCAGATGCGCCGCTATCTCGCCGGTCAGCTCGGCGAAGAGGAGTTCCTGCCGCTGCGCCTGCAGAACGGCCTCTATATCCAGCGCTACGCCCCCATGCTGCGCATCGCCATTCCCTACGGCATGCTGGCGTCCTACCAGCTGCGCAAGCTGGGCGAGATCGCCGCCCGCTACGACCGCGGCTACGGCCACTTCACCACCCGCACCAACCTCCAGCTGAACTGGCCGAAGCTCGAGGACGTGCCGGACATCCTGGCCGACCTTGCCAGCGTGCAGATGCATGCCATCCAGACCAGCGGCAACGACATCCGCAACACCACCACCGACCAGTTCTCGGGCGTGGCCGCCGACGAGGAGGTCGATCCCCGTCCCTGGTGCGAGCTGATCCGCCAGTGGTCGACCTTCCACCCCGAGTTCGCCTTCCTGCCGCGCAAGTTCAAGATCGCCGTGACCGGGGCCGCGGAGGATCGAGCCGCCATCCAGGTCCACGACGTCGGCCTGCGCCTGTGGCGCGACCGCCACGGCGAGGTGCGCGTCAAGGTGCTGGCCGGCGGGGGCCTCGGTCGCACGCCGATGATCGGCGAGGTGGTGCGCGAGGACCTGCCCTGGCAGCACCTGCTGACCTACCTGGAAGCGCTGGTGCGGGTCTACAACCAGTTCGGCCGCCGCGACAACAAGTTCAAGGCCCGCATCAAGATCCTGGTCAAGGCGCTGGGCGTCGACGAGTTCCGCCGCCGCGTCGAGGAGGAGTGGGCCCACCTCAAGGATGGCCCCCAGACCCTGAACGACGAGGCCCTGGCGGCCGTGGCCGGCCACTTCGTCGAGCCGCCGCGCCGCGAGGTCGCGAACGACGCCATCGAGGCCTTCGAGCGGCTGCGCGGGGAAAACCGGGCCTTCGCCCGCTTCGTCACCAACAACGTCACCGGTCACAAGGTGCCCGGCTACAAGGCGGTGACCCTCTCGCTGAAGCGCCGCGAGCACTCGCCGGGCGATGTCACCTCGGAGCAGATGGCCGCGGTGGCGGACCTGGCGGACGAGTTCGGCCACGGCGAGCTGCGGGTCACCCACGAGCAGAACCTGGTGCTCACCGACGTGCCGGTGGACCGGATCGAGGCACTCTGGCAGCGGCTGGAGGCCCTCGGCATGGCCAACCCCACTGTGGGCACCCTGGCCGACCTGATCTGCTGCCCCGGCGGCGACTACTGCGGCCTGGCCAACGCCAAGTCGATCCCGGTCGCCCACGCCATCCAGGAGCGCTTCGAGGACCTCGACTTCCTCTACGACCTGGGCCCCCTGGAGCTCAACATCTCCGGCTGCATGAACGCCTGCGGCCACCACCACGTCGGCAACATCGGCATCCTCGGCGTCGACAAGAAGGGCGAGGAGTACTACCAGATCTCGCTGGGCGGCAGCCAGGGCAACGGCACCTCGCTCGGCAAGATCCTCGGCCCCTCCTTCTTCCGCGAGGACGTCCCGAGCGTGATCGACAAGCTGCTGCAGGTCTACGTCGGCAACCGCCAGCCCGACGAGACCTTCCTCGACACCTATCGCCGCATCGGCCTCAAACCCTTCAAGGAGCGTGTCTATGCCTGAGCAGACCGTCACCCGCCCGCTGATCGTCGACCGCCGCCCGGCAGAGGCCGACTGGACTCGCCATGACGGGGACACCGCCCCGGCCGAGGGCCCGGCCCTGGTCCGCCTGGATGTCTGGCGGGATGCCGGACGCCGCACCGACCTGGCGCCCTGGCTGCCCAGCGACACCGAGCTCACGCCGGAGCTCGCCGCCGAGCTCCAGCAGGCGCCGCTGGTGGGCATCGACTTCCCGAAGTTCACCGACGGCCGCGGCTACAGCATCGCGCGGCTGCTGCGCGAGCGCTATGGCTACCGGGGCCAGATCCGCGCCCTCGGCGACGTGCTGGTCGACCAGCTGTTCTACCTGTCGCGCTGCGGTGTCGATGCCTTCTCGCTGCGCGAGGACCAGAACGTCGAGGACGCCCTGAACGCCCTGACGACCTTCAGCCGCGGCTACCAGCCGGGGACCGACGATCCGGAACCGCTGTTCCGTCGTCGCCTGAGGGAACTGGCGGGCCGCACCCGGGAGCCCGCCCTGGCCTGACACAAGGGCCTGACGCAGGTGCCTCTCCGCCCTTACATACACCGCCGGCCCTCGGGCCGGCGGTGTCGTCTGTCATCGTTTGGAAGCGGGACGGCGATCAGCCACGGCGCTTCTGCTGGCGCTCCCGGTTGTTGGATCTCGCCCGCTCACTCTTGCGCAGCATCACCCAGGTGGCGCCCAGGCCACCATCTGCCTGGCCCGCCGAGACGAAGGCCTGGACCTCGTCGAAGGCCATCAGCCACTTCGCGAGGCAGGAGCGCAGCACGTTCGGCGGGCTGTCGATCTCGCGTCCCCGGCCGTGGATCACCAACACCGAACGCAGGTCGTGGGCGTAGGCCTCGCGGATGAAGGGGGGCAGCAGCCGGCGGCACTCCTCCAGCGGCCGCCGCAGCAGGTGGAGGCTGGCCTGGACCGGGTAGCCCCCGTGGCGCAGGCGATCCACCACGGCCGTCTGGATGCCGTCCCGGTGGTAGGAGAGCGGATCGAAGGGTGGAACCAGGTCGACGAAGTCGTTGGAGAGGATGTCGCCTCCCGGCGTCTCGGCCGCCGCACTCTCCCGTCGGGCCAGCTGGGCCTCGCTGGGCGCGCGTCGGGCGCCGCCGGGGTCGGCCCGGTTGCCGGCTTGTCGCAGGGGGCGCACGTCCCCCATCAGTGCCCGGAAATCCTCTTCGTGGCGATTTGGCTGGCTCATGGGGGACCTCCAGGACGTCAAGGGGAGGCTCCATCGTAGCAGAGCCTCCCCGGCGGCTTAAGCCGTCGCCACGATCATGGCAGGATGGTCCTCTGCCCATCATTCCGCCCATCAGAAGGAGGCGCCTTGCGACTGCGCACGCCGCTGGCCACCCTGGCCATCGCCTCGCCGCTCGCCCTGGCCGGCTGGCTGTGGCTGACCATGCTCAGCCCCTGGACCTATGACCGCCCCGCCCACCTGGCACCGATCCAGGAAGGCCCCCATCGGGTCTTCGTCTACGGCACCCTGACCCATGCCCCGGTCCGCTGGCTGGTCTACGGTCGCGCCGGCGATCCCCAACGGGCGGTACTGGAGGGCTTCCGGCGCACCGGCCTCGACCTCGCGCCGGCGCCTGCCGGGCGCGTGGAGGGACTGCTGCTGAGGGTCGACGCCCGCGAGCTGTCCCGCCTCGATCGCTACGAGCGCCTGGGGATCCGCTACGAACGGGTGCGCGTGGAGCTGCGCGACGGTCGCACGGCCTGGGTCTACCGGCGACTCCCGGCCGCGGATGCCACGGAGGCGGAGCAGTGAAGCGGTTGTGGCCCGGTGGAGCCCCCTTCTACAATGGCGCCACCCATCAGGAACCAGGGAGTCTCCATGGCCGGCATCACCCTCTACCACAATCCCCGCTGCTCCAAGTCACGCGAGGCCCTGGCCCTGCTCGAGGAGGCCGGCGCCAAGGTGCGTGTGCGCCGCTACCTGGACGAGCCCCTCGACGCCGCCGAGCTCGAGGCACTGATCCAGCGCCTCGAAGGCGACCTACCCACCCTGGTGCGCCGAAACGAGACCGAGTGGAAGCAGCGCGGGGCCGATGCCGACGACCCCCGTCAGGTCGTCGAGGCCCTCCTCGCCCACCCGAGGATCCTGCAGCGCCCCATTGCCGACGATGGCCGTCGCGCCATCATCGGCCGCCCCCCCGAGGCGATCCGGGCGCTGCTCGACTGACCCTCGCCCGCCCGATTCCCCAGGTCACCCAGGAACCCCCATGACCGACAACCGCCCCTATGTGCTGATCCTCTTCTATTCCCGCCATGGCGCCACCCGCGCCATGGCCGAGCGCCTCGCCGCCGGCGTGGAGGCGTGCCCGGGCATCGAGGCGCGCCTGCGCACGGTGCCGCCGGTCTCGACCACCTGCGAGGCGGTCGACCCCGAGATCCCTGACGAGGGCGCGGTCTACGCCACCCTCGACGACCTGCGCCACTGCGCCGGCCTGGCCATCGGCAGCCCGACCCGCTTCGGAAACATGGCCGCCCCCCTCAAGTACTTCATCGACGGCACCAGCGAGCTGTGGCTGGGCGGCGCCCTGATCGACAAGCCGGCCACCGCCTTCACCTCCACGTCGAGCCTCCACGGCGGCCAGGAGACTACCCTGGTGTCGATGCTGCTGCCGCTGCTGCACCACGGCATGGTGTATGCCGGCCTGCCCTACAGCGAGATCGAACTGATGGAGACTACCGCCGGCGGCACGCCCTATGGCGCCACTCACCTGGCCGGCAAGCGCAGCGACCGGCCGCTGGACGAGCACGAGCGCCGGCTGGCGTTCGCCCAGGGCAAGCGTCTCGCGCGACTCGCCCTGGCCCTTGCGGCCTCGCGCCGGGAGGCCAAATGAGACAGTGGCTGGAGGGACTGGAAGCCCGCAAGGGACTCGATCACCTGACCGATGCGTCGCGGCGGCTGGTGCTGGCCAGCTACGGCCTGCTGGTGGCGATGATGGTCTACCGCGGCGCGATCGTCAGCACCGACGGCAACCCCCTGGTGCCGCTGGTGGCCTTCGTGCTGCCGCTGGTGCTCTTCCTGCCGTCGATCCTCGTGCGTCGCCCGCGGGGCCACGCCTGGCTGGCCTTCGTCAGCCTGCTCTACTTCACCCAGGGCGTGATGGTGGCCACCCTGCCCGGCCAGGGCCTGCGCGGCAGCACAGAGGCGCTGGTCTCCCTGGCGCTGTTCACCGGCTGCATGGGCTACGCCCGCTTCCGCAGCCGCCAGCTGCGGGCCGACTAGCCAGGACGAGGACACCTGTCCGTGTCCACGATGACGACAAGGAGGTCCACATTGCCCACGCGCCACGCCTGGCATGAAGCCGGCGTCACGACCCTGCCGGTGATGTTCGGCTACCTGCCGCTGGGGGCGGCCTTCGGCATCCTGGCCATCGAGGTGGGCATCCCCGCCTGGGGCGCCGTGCTGATGTCGCTGGTGATCTATGCCGGGGCCGGGCAGTTCCTGGCCGTGGCGCTGCTCGCCGCCGGGGCCGGCCTGGTGGAGGTGGCCGTGGCCACCCTGATGCTGAACTCCCGTCACCTCTTCTACGCCCTCTCCCTGCTCAAGCGCTTCCAGGGCGCCGGCTGGCGCAAGCCCTACCTCGTCTTCGCCCTCACCGACGAGACCTACTCGCTGCTGACCACCCACAGCGGGGAACGCGGCCTGGACCACGCCCAGGCCTTTCGCATCAGCCTGCTCGACCAGCTCTGGTGGGTCCTGGGCACCGTGGCGGGCGTGCTCATCGGCACCACCCTGGCGTTCGACAGCCGCGGCATCGAGTTCGCCCTGACGGCCCTGTTCATCGTGCTGACGCTGGAGCAGGTCCGGCGGCTGCGCCAGTGGCTGCCCTTCGCGATCGCCCTGGTCACCGGCCTGGGCGCCGTCCTGCTGCTGCCGGACCGTCACCTGCTGCTGGGCGCCATCGGGGCGGCGAGCCTGGTGCTGCTGGCCGACTATCGCCGCCGCCAGGATCCCCCGGAGGACGATCCCGCATGACCACCGTCGAGCTGCTCGTCTACATCGCCGTCTGCGCCGTGGCGACCTTCGCCACCCGGGTGCTGCCCTTCGTGGCCCTGGCGCGCCAGGCGGAACATCCGCTGATCCTCCACCTGGGCCGCTACCTGCCGCCGGCGGTCATGATGATCCTGGTCATCTACGCGCTGCGCGATTTCCGACCCCTGGCAGACGGCCGGCTGAATGTCGCCCCCGACGGCTGGCCGGTGGTGATCGCCTCGCTGGTGGTCGTGGGGCTGCACCTGTGGCGACGCCATGCCCTGCTCTCCATCGTCGGCGGCACCGGCGCCTACATGGCGATGGTGCAGCTGGGCGTGACGCCATAAGCTTAGGGGAAAATATCCGCCGTCCCGGCCTCAAGGGGTATTGAGCTCGACACGGCGAGCGGCGACCATGGCACAAATGCCAAGGAGAGAGTCATGACACGCAACATTGCCGACATTCGGCGCGACTACGAGGGCGGCCAGCTGGACGAGTCGGCCACGCCCGACGACCCCTTGTCACTGTTCGACGAGTGGCTGGCGCTGGCGCTGGAGACCGAGGGGGACGACGGCAACGCCATGACCCTGGCCACCGCCGACAGCCAGGGGCGGCCCCATGCCCGGATCGTGCTGCTCAAGGGCATCGACGACAGGGGCATGATGTTCTTCACCAACTACCACAGCCACAAGGGCAGCGAGCTGGCCAACGTGCCCCATGCCGCCCTGGTCTTCTGGTGGCCCGGGCTCTCCCGGCAGGTCCGCGTCGAGGGACGCGTGGAGCAGGTCAGCCCGGGCGAATCGGACAGCTACTTCGCGAGCCGCCCCCGGGGCAGCCAGTTGGGCGCCTGGGTCGCCACCCAGAGCGTGGTGATCCCGGACCGCACCTGGCTCGCGGAGCGGGAGCAGCGCTTCCAGCATGCCTACGAGGGGCAGGACATCCCCCGGCCGATCCACTGGGGCGGCTATCGCGTGATCCCCGACATGATCGAGTTCTGGCAGGGCCAGCCGAGCCGGCTCCACGACCGCATCCGCTACGAGCGTCGCGACGGCGGCTGGTACCGCTTCCGCCTGGCGCCCTGACGCCGCCCTCCTCCTCGGGCAATGACGGCCCTCGCCACCAGCGAGGGCCGTCGTCGTCTGGGGGGCGTTCAGTCCGGCTGGCTCTCCAGGCGATGCCGCTGCCACTCGCTCTCCGGCTCGTTGAGCCGCAGCACGGCATCCACCACCTGCTCCTCCAGGTTGTAGTGCAGGCGGAAGCCAAGATGCTTCATCAGGGCGCGCATCGGGTGGTTGTCGACCATGACCTTGCCGATCATCTCCAGGGTGCCGACGCTGCGGCAGTAGCGGATCATCTTCTCCATGAGCAGGCTGCCGATGCCCAGCCCCTGGAGGTCGTCCCGGATGATGACCGAGAACTCGGTGCGGATGTTGTCGGGATCGTTCCAGACCCGCACCACGCCGAGCATCTCCTTGGCGCCGTTCTCGCCGCGATGCTCGGCGATGAAGGCCATCTGCCGGTCGTAGTTGATGTGCGAGAGGATCGACAGGTCCCGCTGGGTGAGGTCGGCCTTGTTGTGGAAGTAGCGGTAGCGGATGCTCTCCTCGGAGAGCTGCTCGTGGAAGCTGGTGATCAGCGGCGCATCCTCGGCGCGGATCGGCCGCACCTCGACCTCCCAGCCGTTCTTGAGCGTCACCCACTCCCGCAACTCCTCGGGATAGGGCATGATCGCGAAGCGCGCCGGGGCGCCGAGGTCCATGGCGAAGTCCACGGCCAGCAGGCCATCGCGATTCAGCACCAGCGGGTTGAGCTCCAGCCCGCGTAGCTGGGAGAGGTCGCTGGCCATCTGGGAGAGCTTCACCAGCAGCTCGCAGAGTCGCTCCAGGTCGCGCTCGGGGTGGCTGGAGTGCTCGCGGATCAGCCGGGCGGCATGGGTGCGCCCCACCACGTCCGCGGCCAGGCTCATGTTGAGGGGCGGCAGCGTCACCTGGCGGTCGGCCAGGATGTTGACCTTGTAGCCGCCGATGCCGAAGACGATCACCGGGCCGAACACCGGGTCCCGTGTGATGCCGGCGCACAGCTGCATGGAGTGCTTGCCCCGCTGCATGGCCTGCAGGCAGTACTCGCGAACCGCGAAGTCCGGGAACTTCTCCTTCACCTTGTCGCCCAGGCGAACCACGGCCTCGGCGACCTGCTCCGGGCTCGCCAAGTCCTGCAGCAGGCCGGCGGAGATCTTGTGAGGGTGCTGCCGGTAGCGGAAGGGACGGCAGTTGCCCTCGTGCACCACCTTGAGCGCCATGGGGCCGTCGAAGTCCGCCGCGGCCTCGGCCGCCTCCTCGGGCGTCGTCGGATAGCGGCTGGGCGCCGCCGGGATCCCGTAGGCCTCGAGCACCTGGGCCGTCTCGGAGTGCGACAGGGTCTCGCGCCCCGCTTCCTTCGCCTCCTCGATCAGCGACCGGCATCGCCGGCGGATGTCCGCGGTGGTGGTAAAGGGCAGGCTTGGCGGGGTCTCCTGGAGCAGCGCCTGCACGCGCTGGTAGTTCACCATGTGCATGAAGGCCTTCACCGCCTTCTCCGGCGAGGTGTAGGTGGGAATGCCCGCCAGGTTGCTCTCGTTGCGCGCCGACAGGGCCTCCTCGAGCCCCATCCAGCTGGTCAGGAGGTTGCGCCGGAACCGCTTGCGGGCGGCGATGATCGCCTGGGCGGTGGCCTTGGACGGCGCCAGTCGCGTCGGGGCATGGACCACCAGCACGGCATCGACGTTGCGGTCGGCCGCCACGATCTCCAGGGCCTCCACGAGCCGTTCCGGGGTGGCATTGCCGCCCAGGTCCACCGGGTTCTCGCCGGGCTTGCTCATGTCGAAGTCGTCGCGGAACAGGGCCTCTCGGGTCTCCTCGCCGAAGCTGGCCAGCCGGCCGCCGGCGCTGATCAGCTTGTCGATGGCCAGCATCGCCGGCCCCAGGCCGTTGGAGACGATGGCCAGCCGGTCGCCCTTCAGGGGCTTCATGCGCGACAGCGTCTCCAGGGCATCGAAGAGCTCGTCCGAGTCGTCGACCCGCACCACGCCGGCCCGGGCGAAGGCCGCGTCGAAGATCTGGTCGCGATTGGCCACGCCGGGGGTCGGTGGCAGGCCGGAGATGTCGGACTCGGTGGTGCGCCCGCTCTTGATGGCCAGCACCAGGCGGTTGCGCGAGGCGTCGCGCAGCGCGGTCATGAAGTGCTGGGCATCCATGATGCGCTCGAGGTGCAGGAGGATCGCCTGGGTCGGCGAGAACTGGTTGATGTAGTCCATCAGGTCGGGCAGCAGCACGTCGACGCTGTCCCCCACCGTGAGCAGGTGGGAGAAGCCGATCCCCCGCCCGGCGGCCCAGTCGATCATGGCGTTGCCGAGCATCCCTGACTGGCCCAGGTAGGCCACGCGACCGGCCTTCACCGGCTGGCTGGCGTAGGAGACGTTGAGCTGGCGTCCGGGCACGATCAGGCCCATGCACTCGGGACCGAGCACGCGGATGCCCGAGGCCCGGGCCGCGCTGAGCATGCGGCTGCGGATCGAGCCCCTGTCGCCGCGATCGTCGTCGAGGTGCGCCCCGCCGGACAGCACCAGCGCCGCCCTGACGCCGAAGCGGCCGAGCCGCTCGATCAGCCCGGGCACCGTCTCCACCGGCGAGCAGATCACCGCGAGGTCCGGCACCTCGGGCAGGTGCTTGACCCGGGTGACGCAGGGAGCCTCGAACACCGTGTCGTAGCCCTTGGGGTTGACCGCCCAGACGCTGCCCCGGAAGCCGCCCTCGCGGAGGTTGCGGATCACCAGGCCGCCCATGGAGTAGGGCTTCTCGGAGGCCCCGATCACGGCGATGGTGCCGGGCTCGAAGAAGTGGCGCAGAAAGCGGGTGCTCAAGCCAGGTCCTCCCTGATGGGGTCACACCCCATATTGAGTTCGACTTATGGACACTGTCCCGCGGGCGGGCATCACGATTAAGGTGACTTCAGCCTACCCGGAGCCAGCGCATGATTACCGCCTACATTACGCACCCCGACTGCCAGTTGCATCACATGGGCCCCGAACACCCCGAGAGCCCCCTGCGCCTGGACGCCATCCGCGCCAGGCTGATGCGCGCCGGCATCCTGCAGATGACCATGCAGTCGGAGGCCAAGGCAGCGACCGAGGAGCAGCTGGCCAGGGTGCACCCGCTGCGCCACCTTCGCGCCCTGGACAAGTGCGTGCCGGAACACGGCCTGGTCACCCTGGACAGCGACACCATGATGAACCCCGATAGCCTCAGGGCGGCGAAGGTGGCGGCCGGGGCGGTGGTGCGGGGCGTCGACCAGGTGTTCCGTCGCCAGGCGGACAATGTCTTCTGCGCCGTTCGCCCGCCCGGTCACCATGCCGAGGCCACCGACGCCATGGGCTTCTGCTTCTACAACAACGTCGCCGTGGGCGCCGCCCACGCCAAGGCGGCATACGGGGCGCGCCGGGTCGCCATCCTCGACTTCGACGTGCACCAGTGCAACGGCACCATCGACATCTTCAAGGACGACCCCGAGGTGCTGGTCTGCACCAGCTTCCAGTTTCCCTTCTATCCCTGGCGCTACCTGCGCAGCGAATGGAACAACGTGGTCAATACCCCCCTGCACGTCGGCACCGACAGCGCCGCCTTCCGCCAGGCCATCGAGGACGACTGGCTGCCCGCCCTGCACGCCTTCAAGCCCGAGATCGTGCTGGTCTCGGCGGGCTTCGACGCCCACCGTGAGGACCCCATGGCCGAGCTCTGCCTGGAGGACGAGGACTACCACTGGATCACCCACATGGCGCTGGAGATCGCGGAACTCTACGCCGACGGGCGGCTGGTATCGGTGCTGGAGGGGGGCTACGACCTGAATTCCCTGGGGCGCAGCGCGGAGGCACACCTCAAGGCCCTGCTCGGACTGCCGTACGGCGACTGAGGCGCCATGTTTCCCGCCAGCCGGAAACATGGCGGCGATCGCGGACGGCGACGGGGTGCCTGGGGAGGCGACAGGAGCGGCGTCGCCTAGGGCAAGTGTGGTACGCTTCGGGAAATCTCGTTTCCGATAGTGAACAGTGCATGTCCGCCACCACCGATCAGGGCGCCGCCCTGCGCATCGCTTCCGGCCGCAAGCCCTTCGTCGAACCCCTGCGCCTGGGAGAACGCCTGAAGGAGATCCGCCTGGCCAACCAGTGGACCCTGGAGGACGTCAGCCAGCGCACCGGCCTCGCCCGCTCCACCCTCTCCAAGATCGAGAACGACCAGATCTCGCCGACCTTCACGGCGGTGCAGAAGCTGATCAACGGCCTGGACATCGACCTGCCCCAGCTGCTCTCGCCGCCCAGGGTCAAGACCCGCACCATGGGACGCCGCGACCTCACCCGCCGCGGCGACGGCGAGCGCCACCCGACGCCGACCTACGAGCATGAGCTGCTCAGCTGCGAACTCGCCCAGAAGCGCATGATCCCCTTCAAAACCATCGTGCGGGCCCGCGACTTCGAGGAGTTCAGCGAATGGGTGCGCCACGATGGCGAGGAGTTCCTGATGGTGCTCGACGGCGCCATCCGGCTCTACACCGAGTACTACGAGCCGCTGACCCTGGCCAGCGGCGACAGCATCTACTTCGACAGCGCCATGGGCCACGCCCTGGTGTCCGTCAGCGAGGACGACGCCACCGTGCTGTCGGTCTGCACCCGGGGCGACGGCACGGCCTGAGTCAGGTCCCCAGGGTCACCTACCGTGCCTCACGCCCGGGCCCGGTCTCCCGGGCGGCGCGCCGGCACGGCATCGAGCTCGAGCCGACCGTCGCCATGGATGGCCTGGAAGTGTCGCCCCTTGGCCCGGGCGATCAGCAGGACGCCGAAGCGCTCGGCCAGCTCCACCCCCTTCTGTGTCACGCCCGAACGTGACACCAGCACGCCGATGCCCATCTGGGCCACCTTGAGCACCATCTCCGAGGTGAGTCGCCCGGTGGTATAGAAAATGTCGGCATCATGGCTGTCCGCCTCGGCAAGCCACTGGCGCCCCGCCAGGGTATCCACGGCATTGTGCCGCCCCACGTCCTCGACGAAGTCCAGCACCGTCTCCTGGCGGCACAGCGCGCAGCCATGCACGGCACCGGCGCTGCGGTAGGTCTCGTTGTACGCCCCCAGGTTGTCCAGCAGCCGGTAGAGCACCGACTGGCGCATCACCGTGGCCGGCAGCGGGTTGAGGGCGGTCGAGTCCAGCAGCCGGCCGAAGACCGTGCCCTGGCCGCAGCCGGTGGTCACGGTCCGCTGGCCCAGGCGCTCTTCCAGATCCTCCGGCAGGCGACGGGTCACCACCGCGGCCGCCTCGACCTCCCAGTCCACGTGGACCGCCAGCAGGTCCCGGGCCTCGCCCAGCAGCCCCTGGTTGCGCAGGTACCCCACCACCAGCGCCTCCGGGTCGGCGCCGAGGGTCATCAGGGTGACGATCTCGCGCTTGTTCAGGTAGACGGTCAGGGCGCGTTCCGCGGCGATCGCCTGTCGCCTGGCCTCACCGAACTCGTCGAGCACCTCGATCTCGAGGGTGGCAGGCAGGCGCGCCCGACTCAGGCTGATGTCATGCATCCACGGCTCCTGGACAGATCGTTGACGGTCGATGATGGCATTGTCCATCGGCGGTGTCTTTACTGGGGAAGAGACAAATCCGGAGAGACTCACCCATGGCGTCGATCAGCAGCCATCGCCCCCTCAGCTTCGAGGTCGCAGGCGAACCGCTCGTCATCAAGGGCTTCCCCACGACCCGCTGGCGCGTCGTGGACCTCGCCCCCGGAGAGGCGGGCCCCTGGACACTGGACCTTCAACTCTACATGACCGAGCGCGCGGCCTACCGGTTCAACCTGACGAGCCGTACCCCGCGACTCTTCATCCGGGCCGGCGAGGCCGGCGCGACCCCGCGTCCCGATGCCATCACCGCCAGCCAGGAGGTCGCCGCCGGCTGGCTCGATGGCGAGCATCGGGTGCTGGAGGTCGGCATGCCGCTCGCGATACAGGCCTGGCTCGAGGCCTATCTCGCCCAGCATGGCGAGGCCCCGGATGAGGGCCGCAAGAAGAAGCGCAAGGGTGCCGGGCGCGCCCGGGAGCTCCAGGCATGAGCCGACTGGATCGCTGGTCGCGCCTCAAGCGGGGCGAGTCGCTCGAGGCGCCGCCCTCCCCGGAGACCTCCCGGCACGCCGAGGCCGAGCGGGAGCCCACGGAACTCGACGCTCGCCACATCGACGACGCGGCGTCGAGCCCACCGGAACCCGGCAGCCTCGACCATACCCTTCCCGACCCCGACACCCTGCCCCCCGGCAGCGACATCAAGGCCTACATGGCCTCCGGCGTCAGTGCCGGGCTGCGCAAGCGGGCCCTGCGTCGGCTCTTCGCGGCGAACCACTACGGGATACGCGATGGGCTCGACGACTACGACGACGACTACCGGGAAAGGCTGAAGCCCCTGGCCAATGAAGTGGCCGAGCGACTGCGCCAATGGACCCGCCGTCAGGTCGAGGACGACGACGAGAGGACGGAAGAGGCGCCGTCGGACGCCGTGGCCGCCCGGGAGCACGACGCCGGCGAGCTGGCCCCGGACGCGCCCGAACGGACCTCGGACACCGACACCGCCGAGGCAGCCGGGACGCGGTCCACGGAACGCCCGGGCTGACCATCGCGGCGCGGGGCCGATGTGACGGTCCCGCCCATTGGACCGGCCTATCATGGCGATATATTAGCTCTATGTATTAGACCAAGGCAGCGTTTGCGCGCGCCGCGGATTCGACCAAAACTTATCGATTAGCACCTGAACAAATGTCCCAACGCATGCAACCTGAACGCGAGACTGAATGAGCCAGCGAATCGATGTCACGTCGGTGGATGACGACCGCAACCGGCAGGCCAGGGAGGCCGCGCGCCGACGCGTCTCATGGCCGGTCAACTTGAGCCCGGCCCGTGTGACCTACCAGAGCGACGGCCATGCCCTGATCCTGGGCAACGAGCACGATGCACGCCTGGCCGCCCGGGTCCTGCAGGACCGGGGCCTTGCCCCGCCGGCCCTGCTCATCACCGACCCGCTGGACGGCGACCAGGGCGGCGACGACAAGGAAAGCCAGGCCCTGCTGTCCGACACCGCCGGGCTCGCCTGCCAGGCGCTGTCGCGCGCCCAGGCACGATCGCTCTCCATCGAGGGCTATCTGGGTCGCTTCTCGGTCAGCCTGCCGGACGACGAGGGGTCGCTGGACCTGGCCCGGGCCCTCGGAGAACGCGCTCACTTCGACCTGATCCTCGACCTCGGCGCCACCCCCACCCTCGCGCTGGAGCTTCCCCCGCCCGGCTATGTCGCCCTGTCCTGGCACGCCGCGGATCGCGACGAGCGCATCGAGGCGCTGGCCGCCCTGGTGGGCGAATTCGACAAGCCGAGATACTTCCAGATCGACCATGACATCTGCGCCCACGCCGGCAGCGGCAACACCGGCTGTACCCGCTGCCTGGAGGTCTGCCCGGCCGATGCCGTCGCGAGCCACCAGGGCCGCATCGAGTCATGGATCGAGATCGACCCCTTTCGCTGCCACGGCGTGGGCAGCTGCAGCAGCGCTTGCCCCACGGGCGCCATCCAGTTCCGCCTGCCGGAGACCGCCCGCCAGCAGGACACCCTGGTGGCCTGGCTGGCGGCCTACCGCGACGCCGGCGGCACGGCGCCGGTGGTCCGCTTCGCCGAGGCGGACGACCTGAACGCCGAAGGCGAGGCGGCCGGCCACGTCCTCGATGTCCCGCTCGAGGAGCTGGGCGCCGCGGGGCATGATCAGTGGCTGACCGCCCTGGCCGCCGGGGCCGCCGAGGTGCGCATCCAGTGCCGCGCCGGCATGCCCGACCGCCTGTCGGCCTTCATCGATGACCAGCTCGCCCAGGCCCGGGCCCTGCTCCAGGCCCTCGGCCACTCACCGGAGCGCATCGGGCGTCTGTCGTCGGGTGACGAGGCGGCCCGCGATGCCCTGCCCCTCGAGCCATCCCTGGCGAGCGCGCCCCCGGTGCTCGAGGGCGATGGCAAGCGCGACCGCCTCAACGTGGTGCTGGCGCATCTGGCGGGGCTGGGAGAACCCGACGGTCGTCGCCACCGCATGCCGGCCGGCGCCGCCTACGGCGACATCGCGGTGAATCGCGATGCCTGCACCCTCTGCATGGCCTGCGTCTCCAACTGCCCCACGCCGGCCCTGGCCGCCGGTGAGGACACGCCCCTGCTGAGCTTCCGCGAGGCCGACTGCGTGCAGTGCGGCCTGTGCGCCGAGGCCTGCCCGGAGGAGGCGATCACCCTGGTGCCCGGCTTCCTGGCCGACGCGACGCGCCACGAGCGGCAGGTCCGCCACGAAGAGGAAGCCTTCGCGTGCACCCAGTGCGGCAAGCCCTTCGCCACCGTGAGCACCGTCAGGGCCATCAAGGCCAAGCTGGCCGACCACCCCTATTTCGCCGGCAATGCGATCGCCCGTCTGGAGATGTGCGAGGACTGCCGCGTCAGGGACGTCTGGCAGGACATGGCCCGCGACCCCGAATCGCAGCTGAAGGTATGACCGCCATGAACGAGTTGAACGAGAGCGATTCGCTGCGGGCCGATGTCTACCGGCTGCTGGCCAGGCTGCTGCGCGAGCCCCCCGACGCCTCGCTGCTGGACTGGCTGGCCGGGCTCGAGGTCGAGCAGGACGGCACCCTGCTCGCCGAGCGCTGGGCCTCGCTGGTCGACGCGGCGGGCGAGGCCTCGGTAGAGGACCTGGAGAGGGC
Source organism: Halomonas aestuarii (assembly GCF_001886615.1). NCBI lineage: Bacteria > Pseudomonadati > Pseudomonadota > Gammaproteobacteria > Oceanospirillales > Halomonadaceae > Halomonas > Halomonas aestuarii. Next base: position 3,323,268 of record NZ_CP018139.1, on the reverse strand, counting down.
CCATTTCCAGCACCTGGTCGGGGTGGTTCAGGGTGATATCACGCCCTATGCCTCCTGGTACCGCAACGGCGAACTGATGGACGCGGCCCTGGTGGCCCTGCGCCGCGACCTCAAGGCCCTGGGCTTCCGGCGCGCCGAGCACAGCCGGGACCCCGAGGATCACCTCGCCGCCCTGGGAGAAGTGATGGCGATGCTGATCGAGGGCCGTTCGCCGGAGGAGGCGCGCTTCTTCATGACACACCTCGCTCCCTGGGCCACGGACTGCCTGGCAGACCTCGGCCGGGTCGAGACCCCCTTTCATGCCCGCCTGGGCCGACTCGGCCAGGCCTTCATGGAACAGGAATACCGCCGCCTGGAGGCGGAGGCACAGCAGGACCCGGTTCGGATCGTCGAACCCTGACGCCTCCCGGGGCAGTCGGATGGCACCACCACAACAACAATGCCCAGCACGGGCCAGACACAGCATGAGACGAGGAGATATCCCCATGCCCAACACACGCAACCCGGAACGCCGGCGCTTCCTCAAGACCCTTGGCGTCGGGACCGCCGCGGCCGGGGCGGCAGCCGCGGTCGGCCATGTCACCCTGGCCCAGGCCGAGGCCAAGCCCGAGGCCCGGGAGGCCGAGCCCTCTCGCGAGTACCGGGAAACGCCCCACATCCGTGCCTTCTACGCCACCCTGCGTGACTGACGGCCCCGAGCCAGGAGAGCGATGCCATGCGCCTGACACCTAAATCCGACACTCCGAGGCCCGGCGGGCTGGGCATTTCCCGCCGCCAGTTCCTCAAGCGCAGCGGGGCTACCACCGGCGGCCTGGCCGCCGCCGGCTTCATGGGCGCGCCCATGATGCAACGCGCCGAGGCCGCCGAGAAGACCGCCTGGTCCGATGCCCCGGTGGAAACAAAACGCACCGTCTGTTCCCACTGCTCGGTGGGCTGCGGCGTCTATGCCGAGGTCCAGGAAGGCGTGTGGACCAAGCAGGAACCGGCCTTCGACCACCCCATCAATCGCGGCGCCCACTGCGCCAAGGGGGCCTCCCTTCGCCAGCATGGCCACTCCAGCCGTCGCCTCAAGTACCCCATGAAGCTGGTCGGGGGGCAGTGGCAACGCCTGAGCTGGGAGGACGCCATCGAGGAGATCGGTGACAAGGTACTGTCGCTGACCGAACAGCACGGTCCCGACAGCATCTACTGGCTCGGCTCGGCCAAGTTCAACAACGAGCAGGCCTACCTGATGCGCAAGTTCGCCGCCCTGGCCGGCACCAACAACACCGACCACCAGGCGCGAATCTGCCACTCCACCACCGTGGCCGGGGTGGCCAACACCTGGGGTTACGGGGCGATGACCAACTCGCTCAACGACATCCAGAACAGCAAGTCGATCATGTTCATCGGGTCGAACCCCAGCGAGGCGCACCCGGTGGCCATGCAGCACATCCTGCTGGCCAAGGAGCGCAGCCAGGCGCAGATCATCGTCGTCGACCCCCGCTTCACCCGCACCGCCGCCAAGGCCGACAGCTACGTGAGGATCCGTCCCGGGTCCGACGTGGCCTTCATCTGGGGCCTGCTGTGGCACATCTTCGAGAACGGCTGGGAGGACAGCCAGTACATCGAGGAGCGGGTCTATGCCATGGACCAGGTGCGTGCCGAGGTCGCCGCCTACTCGCCCGACGTGGTGGAGAACATCACCGGCGTGCCGGAAGACGCGATGCGCGACACCGCGCGGCGCCTGGCCGAGAACCGTCCGGGCTGCGTGGTGTGGTGCATGGGTGGCACCCAGCACACCACCGGCAACAACAACACCCGGGCCTACTGCATCCTCGAGTTGGCGCTGGGCAACATCGGCACCTCCGGCGGTGGCGCGAACATCTTCCGCGGCCACGACAACGTCCAGGGGGCCACCGACCTGGGCCTGATGTCCCACTCCCTGCCGGGCTACTACGGGCTGTCGGAAGGCGCCTGGAAGCACTGGGCGCGCGTCTGGGACCTCGACTACGAGTGGCTCAAGGGGCGCTTCGACCAGGGCGACTACGTCGACGGGAAGCCGATGTATTCCAGCGGCATCACGGTGTCCCGCTGGATCGACGGCGTCCTCGAGCAGGAGGAGGACATCTCCCAGCGGACGCGCCTCAAGGCGATGTTCTACTGGGGCCATGCGGTCAACTCCCAGACGCGCGGTCCCGAGATGCAGAAGGCCATGCAGCAGCTCGAGATGATGGTCATCGTGGACCCCTACCCCACCGTGGCGGGCGTCATGCACGATCGCCAGGACGGCGTCTACCTGCTGCCGGCGGCCACCCAGTTCGAGACTTACGGCAGCGTCACCGCCACCAACCGCTCCATCCAGTGGCGCGACAAGGTGATCGACCCGCTGTTCGAGTCCAAGCCCGACCACGAGATCATGTACCTGCTGTCGCGCAAGCTCGGCTTCGCTGACCAGCTGTTCAAGAACGTCCAGGTCAACGGCACCGAGCCGCTGATCGAGGACCTCACCCGGGAGTTCAACGCCGGCATGTGGACCGTGGGGTACACGGGCCAGAGTCCCGAGCGCCTGAAGGAGCACCAGCAGAACTGGCACACCTTCAGCTTCCGTGACCTCAAGGCCGAGGGCGGGCCCGCCGACGGCGACTACTACGGCCTGCCCTGGCCCTGCTGGGGTACCGCCGAGATGGGCCACCCCGGCACGCCGATCCTCTACGACACCAGCAAGAAGGTCTCCGAGGGCGGCCTGACCTTCCGCGCGCGCTTCGGCATCGAGCGCGACGGCGAGAACCTGCTGGCCGACGGTTCGTTCAGCGCAGGCTCCGAGCTCGAGGACGGCTACCCCGAGTTCACCGACGCCATGCTCAAGGACCTCGGCTGGTGGGACGACCTGACCGACGCGGAGAAGGCCGAGGCGGAAGGCAAGAACTGGAAGACCGACCTCTCCGGCGGCATCCAGCGCGTGGCGATCGCCCACGAGTGCGCCCCCTTCGGCAATGCCAAGGCGCGCTGCAACGTCTGGACCTTCCCGGACCCCATCCCCAAGCACCGCGAACCGCTCTACACCAGCCGGCGTGACCTGGTGAAGGAGTACCCGACCTGGGATGACGTGGCCTCCCACTACCGCCTGCCTACCCTCTACAAGACCATCCAGGAGAAGGACGTCACCGGGGAGTACCCGATCATCCTCACCTCTGGACGCCTGGTGGAGTATGAGGGCGGCGGCGAGGAGACACGCTCCATGTCCTGGCTGGCCGAGCTGCAGCAGGAGATGTTCGTCGAGATCAATCCGGCACTGGCGAACGACCTGGCCATCACCGAGGGCGACATGGTGTGGGTCGAGGGCGCCGAGGGCGGCCGTGTCAAGGTCAAGGCCCTGGTCACCCCGCGGGTGGCCCCCGAGGTGGTGTTCATGCCCTTCCACTTCGGCGGCATGTTCCAGGGCGAGAGCCTGCATGACCGTTACCCGGAAGGTACGGCTCCGTATGTGCTCGGCGAGGCGGCCAACACCGCCACCACCTACGGCTATGACTCGGTGACCCAGATGCAGGAAACCAAGTGCACCCTGTGTCGCATCGAGAAGGCAAGCTGAGGAGAACAACATGGCCACGATGAAGTTCATGTGCGACGCGGAGCGCTGCATCGAGTGCAACGGCTGCGTCACAGCCTGCAAGAACGCCAACGAGGTGGAATGGGGTGTCCAGCGCCGCCGCGTGGTAACGCTCAACGATGGCGAACCCAGCGAGGTCTCCATCTCGGTGGCCTGCATGCACTGCGACGATGCGCCCTGCATCGCCGTCTGCCCCACCGAGACCCTCTACCAGCGCGATGACGGCATCGTGCTGCACGACAAGGACCTGTGTATCGGCTGCGGCTACTGCCTCTATGCCTGCCCCTTCGGTGCGCCTCAGTTCCCGAAGCAGAACGCCTTCGGCGAGCGCGGCAAGATGGACAAGTGCACCTTCTGCGCCGGCGGGCCGGCGGAAACCAGGGAGGAGGAGTACCAGAAATACGGCGCCAACCGCATCGCCGAGGGCAAGCTGCCGCTGTGTGCCGAGATGTGCTCGACCAAGGCGCTGCTGGCCGGGGATGCCCAGGAGGTGGCCGACATCTTCCGGCAGCGTGTCGTCCAGCGCGGGCACAAGGACGGCGCCTGGTCGGGTAACCCCAGGGCCGACGCCGACTCCCTGGCCTATGACGCCACCCAGCAGGGGTAAGGAGGCGATGCCATGAGCATATCGACGATGCGTGCAGGCCCCTGTCGGCTGCTGCTGATGCTGCTGGTCCTGCTGGCGAGCCTGGTGCTGGCCCAGACGGCGCTGGCGCAGCAGGCCGACCCCAGCAGGGAGGCCGCCTTTGCCGTCCCGGCGGTCGATGCCGACCTCTGGCGACAGGTGAAGGGAGGCGAGACGGGGCCCAACTACCGGGACTCGCGAGCCGACAGCACCTACAACCTGGTCAACGAGAGCGGCGAGACCTGGCGCCAGATCCGCGATCGCTGGGTCTCCCCGTTTGGCCTGATCGCCGTGCTGGGGATGATCGCGGTGATCGCGCTGTTCTACCTGGTGGTGGGGCGGAAGAAGCTCGACGAGCCCCGTACCGGCCGCAAGCTGCTGCGCTGGTCGCTGGTGGTCAGGTCGCTGCACTGGACGGTGGCGACCCTGTTCATCCTGCTGGCCCTCACCGGCCTCAACCTCTCCTATGGCAAGTCGGTGTTCCGTCCGCTGTTCGGCGACGGCCTCTGGGCATCGATGATGTCGGGGACCAAGCTGATCCACAACTACCTGGGTCCGCTGTTCGGCATCCTCCTGGTGGTCCTGCTGCTGCGCCTGCTCAGCCAGAACATGCCGAAGGCGCACGACCTGCAGTGGTTCGCCAAGGGCGGTGGCCTGGTCGGCAAGGGGCATCCCGACGCGGGGTTCGCCAACGGTGGCGAGAAGGTCTGGTACTGGCTGCTGGCCACCGCCGGCCTCGCCGTGATCGTGAGCGGGTTCGTGCTGGACTTCCCCAACTACGGGCAGGCACGCGACACCATGCAGTGGGCCAGCATCATCCACGCCGTGGGTGCCCTGGGGCTGACCGCCGTGGCCCTGGGCCACATCTATATCGGCACCATCGGCACCGAGGGGTCGCTGGAGGGCATGACCACCGGCTATGTGGACGAGACCTGGGCCAAGGAGCATCACAACCTCTGGTACGAGGAGGTCAAGGACCAGGCGATTCCCGAGGAGCAACTGGCCGCCGGCCAGCAGGCTTCTCAGGGCGACGAGCCGGCCCCCCGTTCCGGGTGACCATGGGCAGAAACGGACCCGTCGACACCGCCTACGGGCGGTGTCTTTTTGTTAAGCTGACCCGACCGACAGGACAGTCAACGGAGAGCCCCGATGCAACATCTCGACGACGCCACACGCACCGAACTCGAGGCGGCCGCGTTTCGCCGCCTGCTGCGCCACCTTGACGAGCACAAGGAGGTCCAGAACATCGACCTGATGATCCTGGCTGACTTCTGCCGCAACTGCCTCTCCAAGTGGCTGGTGGCCGCCGCGGACGAGCGGGGAGTCGACTTCGACTACGACAGCGCCCGGGAGCATGTCTACGGCATGCCCTACCCGGAGTGGAAGGCGAAGTACCAGCAGGAGGCGACCCCCGAGCAGCTCGCGGCCTTCGAGGCACGCCAGGCCGCCAAGAAGGAGCGCCAGGACGGATGAGCGAGTCAATGATTCCCCTCTCGGTGGCGGTGTTGACCATCTCCGACACGCGTAACGAACAGACCGATCGCAGCGGTCAGGCCCTGGTCGAGCGCCTGACCGCCGCCGGCCATCGTCTGCACGAGAAGCGCATCGTGCCCGATGACGTCTATCGCATCCGCGCCGTGGTGGCCGGCTGGATCGCCGACGACGAGGTCCAGGTGATCCTGACCACCGGCGGCACCGGCTTCACCGGACGGGATTCCACGCCGGAGGCGATATCGGTGCTTCTCGACAAGGAGATCGAGGGCTTCGGCGAGCTGTTCCGCCACCTCTCCTGGCAGGAGATCGGCAGCTCCACCGTGCAGAGCCGCTGCCTGGGCGGGCTGGCCAACGCCACCGTGGTGTTCTGCCTGCCCGGCTCCACCGGTGCCTGTCGGACCGGTTGGGACGGCATCCTGGCGGAGCAGCTCGACAGCCGTCACAAGCCCTGTAACTTCGCCAACCTCGTCATTCCCGAACGGGGGCAACATGGATGACATGGCCAGCCAGGACCACAAGCCCTGTAGCCTGTCATACGTTCGGGCGAACCTAGTCATTCCCGAGCGGGGGCAGCATGAGTGAGCTGAAACCCGTCGAGGCGGCCCTCGCCGCGCTGCTCGAGGACGTCGGCTGCACGCCCGCCGAGACCGTCCCCTGCGCGGCGGCGGCGGGACGCGTGCTCGCCGAGGCCATCGAGGCGCGGATCGATGTCCCCGCCTTCGACAACAGCGCCATGGACGGCTATGCCCTCCACCACCGCGACGCGGGCCGTCGACTGCCCGTCTCCCAGCGCATCGCCGCCGGGTCACCGGCGACGCCGCTGGCTCCCGGGACCTGTGCACGCATCTTCACGGGCGGGGAACTGCCGCCGGGCGCCGATTGCGTGGTGATGCAGGAACGCGTGACGCTCGAGGACGATGGGGCACTCATGCCGGCGGAGGTGCCGGCGGGCGACAACGTCCGCCGACGCGGCCGCGACGTCACGGCGGGCGATATCCTGCTGCCCGCCGGGGAGCGCCTGGAGGCCGCGGCCCTGGGCCACCTGGCCGGCCAGGGCATCACCGAGGTGCCGGTGCGCCGTCGGCCACGGGTGGCCCTGCTCTCCACCGGCGACGAAATCATCGATCCGGGCCAGCCCCTGGCCAGCGGCCAGATCTACAACTCCAACCGGGCGATGCTCCGGCGCCTGCTGGAGCGGTTCGGCGCGGAGCTGGTGCGGGTCGACTCGGTGCCGGACGACGCCGCGGGGACCCGGGACACCCTGGCGTCGGCCGCACTGGAGGCCGACCTGGTGATCAGTACCGGGGGCGTGAGCGTCGGCGAGGAGGACCACGTCAAGGCGGCGCTCGAATCACTGGGTCAGCTGGACCTGTGGCGCCTGGCGATCCGCCCCGGCAAGCCGCTGGCCCTGGGCCGCCTCCCGGGCCGCGAGGGGCAAGGCGTCCGCTTCGTGGGCCTGCCCGGCAATCCCGTCTCCTGCTTCGTCGGAGCCTGGCTGTTCCTGCGCCCGCTGCTGGGCGCCTTCCAGGGCTGCCCTGCCCTGGCGAGCCTGCCGTGCCTGTCGGCCCGCGCCACCTTCGCGACCCATACCGGCCCCCGCCGCCACTACATGCGCGTCGCCCTGACGTTCGGCGAGGACGGCATCGAGGCCCGGGCCTTCCGGGACCAGAACTCGGGCGTGCTGTCCTCCTGCATCAGCGCCGATGCCCTGGCGGTGATCCCCGCCGAGACCCGTGTCGAGCCGGGCGATCGCATCGACTGCCTTTGGTTGAGGGTCGATTGAACGACCCCTGAGGGGGCGTCAGAGGGGCACGCCCAGCGCGTCATTGACGGCCGGCCATAGCCGGTCGAAGTCTCGTGCGAGGCGGTCGTAGTCCTCCTGAAGCCAGGGCACCAGCTCTCCGAGGCGGTTCGGGCCGGAGAGGCGGCGGCCGATGCCCTCGATGGCACGACAGGTGAAGCCGAAATCGGCATAGCCGTTGAGCCAGTCCTGCTCTACCAGCGCGGGCACCATGCCGGCCAGCCGGCCCGGCGCGGGAGCGGCCCGCAGGACCCGATAGCAGCGCTCGACCAGCCACCCCCGGTCGTCGTGGGCCAGCTGCCGGGCCGCGAAGTGGTCCCAGACCAGGTCCAGGGCGATACCGGCGAAGCGCCGCTGCGGCCAGGGCGCACGAGCCAGGACCTCGGCGACCACCGGATGGCCGTCGACGAAGGCGTCCACCCGGCGGTGGTGGCGGATGCCGGCCGCCGCCTCAGGCGACCAGGCCGACAGGTCGACGCCCTTGACGCCGTCGGCGATCAGGTTGCCGTAGAGGAAGCCGTCGCCGCCGCCGCGGGCGAGCCAGCCATGGGCGAGGAAGTTCACGGTGGATTGGTCACAGACAGTGGGTCGGCTTGGGCAATCCCGCCAGGCGGGCCGCCACCTTGGCCGGGCTGCCGGGGAAGAGTCGCATCAGGTGGATCGAACGCCCCTTGTCGCCGCCCAGGGCCTTTCCCACCGCCTTGACCAGGGGGCGCATGGCGGGCGCCATCTCGTAGCGGAGGTAGAAGTCGCGCAGCACGCCGAGGATCTCCCAGTGCTCCTCGGTGAGCGTGATGCCCTCCTCGCGGGCCAGGGCCTCGGCCACCTCGGGCGACCACTCCGTCATGTCGACGAGATAGCCTTCCGGATCCAGGGCATATTCGTGTGAATCCACCAGTAGATAACGGTATATTTCTGTCGAGGCCATCAGTACCAGCTCACCGTCCGCTCGGCTTCCTCGGTCAGGGTCACGAACCCGTCCACGTCGATCACCTGCACGCTCTCCGCGCAGCGGCCCAGCAGCCCGCGCGCCTCCAGGTCTTCCTTGAGCGCGTACAGGCGACCCTCCAGGCCCTCGTAATAGCGCACCAGTTGGGGCAGCGCCCCCTGGACACCGTCCTCGATCAGCAGCAGGCGGTCCTCCGGTGCCATGCCGGACAGGGCCTGCTGATAGACCCGGCTGGTCGCCGGGGAACGGTTCACCACATGCAACAGCATCCACGCTCTCCTTGCGGCTCGGGCTAGAAGGTCAACACCAGGCGGTGAGCGGACAGCACGCCGGACAGGGCCCCTGTCGAGACGACCTCGACCTCGAGCATCAGGTCGTCGGCCGCGAGGCCCAGGGGCGAGAGCGCCTGCTCCTCCACCAGCAGGGTCTCGATATCATACATCTCCAGCATCTCCAGCGTCGCGGCGGTCCCCTTCTGCCCCAGCGGACCCGGCTGCTGCCCCGGCACCAGCGCGGCAGCGCCTTCCCCCATGAACAGCAGGGAGACACTCTGCCCGAAGGCCGCGGCCACCAGGGCGGCGTCCAGCCCTTCCCTCAGCCAGCTGCTGCCATGGGGGCCATGGCGGAGGATGACCAGCAGGTCGCGGGGACTGTTCTCGTCGTGGTCGTGCATCGTCGCTCCGTCGCGTGCCGGTGGTTCAGGGGCCAAAGGTCACCAGGCGGTCGCAGCGCGATCCCAGGTCGATCAGCTGGCCCAGGCCTGTCAGCTCGAAGGGTGCCTCCAGGCTGCTGCCCTCCTTGCCGTGCCTGGCCGCCTCCCGCTCGTCGAGCAGCCCTCGGCGCAGGGCCGCGGCAATGCAGACCTGCAGCGCCACCCCGTGCTCACGGGAAAGGTCGGCCCAGGCATCCACCAGATGCGGTTCGTCCTGGGGGGGGGCCGCCAGGCGGGCGGCGTTCTGGACCCCATCATGATAGAAGAATATCGCCTCGAGCCGGTGACCGCGTGCCACCAGGGCGTGGGCGAAGCGCAGGGCCGAGTGGCTCGCCTGCTGGCTGTAGGGAGCGCCCATCAGCAGGATGGCATAGCGCATGAAGGTCCTCCTGAAACAGCCTGGCCCCGCCGGAAGGCGGGGCCAGGAGTTCCTGCAACAGCGTTGGGGTCAGTCCTGGCTCATGATGCCCAGTATGGACAGCAGGCTGATGAACAGGTTGTAGATCGACACGTAGAGGGTGATGGTGGCGAGGATGTAGTTGGTCTCGCCGCTCCGGTGAACGATCTCGCTGGTCTGGTAGAGGATGGCCGCGGAGGAGAACAGCACGAAGCCGGCGGACACCATCAGCGACAGCGCGGGAATCTGCAGGAAGATGCCCGCCACCATGGCCAGGATCAGCACGATGGCACCGGCCATCAGGAAGTTGGCCAGGAAGCTGAAGTCCTTGCGGGTGATCAGCGCGACCGCCGACAGGCCGACGAAGGTCATGCCGGTCATGCCCAGGGCAGTCATGATCAACTGGGCACCGTTGGGCAGGGTCAGGTAGGCACTCAGGATCGGCCCGAGGGTGAACCCCATGAACCCGGTGAAGGCGAAGGTGGCGAGCAGCCCCATGGCCGAGTTGGCGGTCTTGTGCACCAGGAACATCAAGCCGTAGGCACCGATGAAGAACACCAGGATGTTCATGCGCTCGATACCCATGGCCACCGCGGCCCCCGCCGTGACGGCGGAAAACAGCAGAGTCATCGCCAGCAGGCCATAGGTGTTACGCAGGACCTTGCTGGTACCGACGGCCTGAGTCTGCTGCCGTGTCGTCGTCTGCGTCTCTTGATAAGCCATTGATCGGTAGCTCCCTGTGTGGTTGACCTAGCTCTAGACCTAGGATGCCCACAGAATGTTCCCGACGCAAGCGACTGGCTAGTCTGGCTTCAACGCGCTTTCTGCGGACATCGCCTCCTCCAGCACGCGCCGCGCCACCCGGGCCGCGGAGTCGCAGACCTCGCCGTCCTCCTGCTCCAGGGCCTCCAGGTCCATCCAGCGAAGCTCGGTGGCATCGTCGGCGGCCGCCTCCACGCCCCCCTGCCACTCCAGCTGAAGCACCACGATGACGAAGTGCATCGCCAGCGCACCATCGTCGTCGTGATCGAACACGTCGATGGCGGTCAGGACACGCCTCGGCGCGGCCAGCACCCCGGTCTCCTCCAGCAGCTCCCTCGCCGCGGCCTGCTGGAGGCTCTCCCCCGCCTCCACCTTGCCGCCGGGCAAGGCCATCTTGCCCGCATTGGGCGGATTGCGCCGCCTCACCATAAGGATACGGTCACCCTTGACCACCGCTGCCGAAACCGCGGGGATCGGGCGAACGCCGGCGCCTACCGGGATGTCGGGCATGAGTCTCTCCTGCAGTCGCGATGCCCCATTGTGCCTCACACCGCGGGACGAGGGCTAACATCTTGATCCCTAGGGGCTCTTGACCGGCCGGCGAAAACTGGTAATATGCCCATCCGTAAGCCGGAGGGATGGCAGAGCGGTTGAATGCACCGGTCTTGAAAACCGGCGAAGGTGAGAGCCTTCCCAGGGTTCGAATCCCTGTCCCTCCGCCACCTGCTTCACGATCAAGGCGCCTTCGGGCGCCTTTTTCGTTTGCCCATCCAGCAGACGACGGTCCAAGAGGTCCTGCTGTCACTGCCGAGCATCGGCGGCTGCCTGGGCTGAGCGAGCTTTGGCGCGGGCGGAAAACATGAGACCCTCCCCCCCGAAGCGCCCCTCTCCGATCGGCACAGGAGACGCCCGATCCGGGCCCAAGGGTTCCACCTCCGCGGCCATCCTTGCCGAGGCAGCGCCCACTCCCCCCCCTACACGCAGGCTCGCCGATGGCACTGAAGTCAACGATTCACAGGGTCCAGCTACAGGTCGCCGACATGGACCGACACTACTACGCGGAGCACGCCCTCACCGTGGCGCAACACCCGTCGGAAACCGACGAGCGCATGATGGTGCGACTGCTGGCCTTCGCGCTGAACGCCGACGACGCCCTGGCCTTCGGACGCGGCGTCAGCACCGAGGACGAGCCCGACCTCTGGATCAAGGACCTCACCGGCGCCATCGACCTGTGGATCCAGCTCGGGCAACCCGACGAGAAGAGCCTCCGGCGCGCCTGCGGCCGGGCACGACACGTCATCCTCTATCTCTACAGCGGGCATGGCGCCAGGATCTGGTGGGACGCGCTGGCCGGCAGGCTCGCCGCCCTCGACAACCTCACTGTGGTCGATGTCGCCCCGGCGACGGTGCAGTCACTGGCCGGACTGGCAGCGAAGAACATGACCCTGAACGCCACCCTCCAGGACGGCATGGTGTGGATCGCCGACGGCGACCAGGCCGTCGAGGTGGCGCTTGAGGTGCTCAAGGCGGCCACCCGGCCGGCGTGAGCCCCGGCCCCCGGACAGGGCTGCATCGCCTCAGTAGAGCCGCAGCCCCACCCGGGTGACGCGATTGCCGTCCATCGCGCTGACCACCCAGTGGATGCCGTGCCAATCCACGTCGTCGCCCACCACCGGGTGCCCGCCGACCCGCAGCGAGACGAACTCGGCCAGCGTCATGTCCTCCTCGCCGGGGCTCAGGGTAAGGCCGTAGGCGTCGGCGACGTCGCGCATGCGCGCCTCCCCGTCGAAGGTGAAGGTCCCGAAGAAGGCGCGCTCGCGCCTGAGCTTGGCTTCCCCGTTGAACAGCCGGTTCAGCGCCGGCAGGTCGTCGGTGCGGCCGATCACGCAGATCACGTCACCCAGCCGCAGCCGGGTGCTGCCCTTGGGATGCAGCATGGCATGCTCGCGGAAGAGCGCCGAGATCAGGGCCCCGGAGGGAAAGCGCAGCAGCCGGATCGGCACGTCCTCGAGGTCGGCGTTCTCCACCTCGTAGACGAACATCTCGTAGTCGTTCTCCGGCAGGATGCCCAGCGGCCCGCGGTGGTTCGGGGTGACGCTGGGGGGCAGCTCGACCCTCATGCGGCGCGCCATCCACGGCAGCGAGCCGCCCTGGATCAGCAGGGACAACAGCACCACCGCGAAGGCGACGTTGAAGTAGAGCGAGGCGTTCTCCACCCCGCCGATCACCGGGAAGATCGCCAGCACGATGGGAACCGCCCCGCGCAGGCCCACCCAGGCGATGAAGCCGATCTCCCGCCAGCGGAACTTGAAGAAGGGCTTGACGGCGACCAGCACCGCCAGCGGCCGGGCGACGAAGATCAGCGCCAGGGCCACCAGCAGCGCCGGCAGCGCATAGTCCAGCATCTCGCTGGGCGTGACCAGCAGGCCCAGCACCAGGAAGAGGCCGATCTGGGAGAGCCACGCCAGGCCGTCATGCACCGGCAGGATGAAGGCGAGGTGGCGGCCGGGGCGGTTGCCGATCATCAGGCCGGCCAGGTAGATCGCCAGGAAGCCGCTGCCGCCCAGTGCACTGGTCAGGCCGAAGACGCAGAAGCCCAGGCCCAGGGCCAGCAGCGAATAGAGGCCCGGCGCCAGGTCCACCCAGCTCAGCAGCCGGGCACTCAGCCAGCCGACGCCCACCCCGATGACGATCCCCAGGCCGAACTGCTGCACGAGGAACAGCAGGGTCTCGGCCACCCCGCCGATGTCACCGACCAGCACCTCCACCAGCATCAGGGTCAGGAAGATCGCCATGGGATCGTTGGTGCCCGACTCGATCTCCAGGGTCGCCCCGACCCGCTCGTTGAGGTTGACGCCCCGCCCGCTGAGCATGGAGAACACCGCGGCGGCATCGGTGGAGCCCACGATGGCGCCGACCAGCAGCCCCTGCACCAGACCCAGGTCGAAGACCCACATCGCGAACAGGCCCACCAGGCCGCTGGTGATGAAGACCCCCAGGGTGGCAAGGGAGAGCGCCGGCCGGAAGCCGACGCGGAAGGTCTTGAGGCGGGTGCGCAGGCCGCCGTCGAGCAGGATCATGGCCAGCGCCAGGTGGCCGATCAGGAAGGCCAGCGAATAGTCGTCGAACTGGATGCCGAGCAGCCCCTCCTCCCCGGCCAGCATGCCCAGGCCCAGGAAGATCAGCAGCAGGGGCACCCCGGCCATCGAGGAGAGCCGGCTGGCGAGGATGCTCAGGGCCAGCAGGAAGCCGCTGAGCAGGAAGAGGCTGTTGATCGAATCCATGGCGTCCTGCCCTGGCTGCGAGAGCGGCCAGTATCGCATGCCACGCCGGTGACGGCGATTTCCGTTGGCGGCGGCGACTGGCCGTGACGGACCGGCAGCGGTTAAGCTTGCGCGGCACCACTGGAAGGCCGGATACCGCTCATGGCAGGAGTCCTGATTCTATGATCCCCCCCGTTCGTCGTCGGCCACACCGCTGGATCGCCCTGCTGGCGACGACCTGCCTGCTGTCGAACGGGCTGGCCGCGGATGAGGCCTCACCCCCGGACCCCGTCGCTCAGGAGGGCTTCCCGCCGCTCGGCACCGAGGTGATGGTGCTGGACCTCGATGCCCTGGCCGAGGAGGCGGCCCGGGAGGCGATCCGCCAGCGCTACCGGGCGGCCCCGAGCGGTCCCACGGTCGACACGCCCTCGCGTCCCAGCGTGCCGGCCATTGCCCTGCGCCCGGCCGAGCCCATCGAGCCGCCCCCGGTCACGACCCTCAAGGTGATGCTGGACTGGTATCCCAGCCCCCGACATGCCGCGTTCTACGTGGCCCAGGAGCGCGGCCTGTTCGCCAGCCGCGGACTGGAGGTGACCCTCTCGACGCCCGCCGATCCGGATGTTCCCGTCAAGCTGCTGGCCGCGTCGCGGATCGACCTGGCCCTGGCGCGCCAGCCCCTGCTGCATCTCGAGGTGGATCGCGGCCTGCCCGTGGTCCGTGTCGCCACCCTGGTGGCCATGCCGCTGAGCGCCCTGGTGGTGCCGGAGGAGAGCGACATCACGGCGCCAGGCGACCTGGCCGGCACGCGCATCGGCCATGCCGACGCCGATAGCCGGGACGTGCTGCTGGCGGCCCTGCTGCACGACGCCAGCATTCGCGACGACGAGATCGAGACCGAGGAATTGCACTTCCGGCTCGGCGAGTCACTTCGCGAGGAGCGGGTGGATGGCGTGATCGGCGCGATCCGCCACCTGCTGCCCCGCGAGCTGGCCGACGAGGGCCTGGCGACACGGGTGCTGCGCACCGAGGAACTGGGCATCCCGCTGCACGACGGCCTGGTGCTGCTGGCCAATCGCGATCACCTGGGGCCGCAGCGCGACGCCATCCGCCGCCTGGTGTCGGCCCTGGAGGAAGCCACGGTGTGGATCGCCAACCACCCCGACGAGGCGTGGAGCCTGATCGCGACCGCGGAGCCGGGCATCGACACCCCGGTCAATCGCGAGGCCTGGGGACAGGTCCGCTCACGCCTGAGCCTGAGCCCCGCGGCCCTGGACCAGGGCCGCTACCGCCGCTTCGAGCACTACCTGTTCGAGGCCGGCCTGATCGAGGAACGCCATCCGGTGTCCCGCCTGGCCATCGACCCCGGGGCACCATCCCGCTAGAAGGCCCGCTGGCCGCTCCGCTAGCCCTCCACGGCCTCCAGGAAGCCGTTGACCGCCGCCTGGAAGGCCGCGGGCTGCTCGGCATGCAGCCAGTGGCCGGCCTCCAGCGTCTGGATCTCCGCCTGGGGCAGCACCTCGCGGAGTGCCGGCAGCATCTCGTCGGTCACGTAGCGCGACTGCGCGCCGCGCAGCACCAGGGTCGGCCCATCAAAGGCGCCCTCTCCCGCCGGCTCCCCCATGATGGTCTCGTAGTCGCCCTGGATCTCGTCGAGGCCGATGCGCAGCCTCAGGATGCCAGAGTCATCGCGCTCGAGGTTGGTGGCCAGGAACAGGCGAACCGCGGACTCCTCGACATGCTCGGCGAGCAGCGCATCGGCCTCGCGACGGTTGGTCGGCTCGCCCGCCTCGACACGGCGCAGGGCCGCGAAGACGCTGTCGTGATCGTGGCCGTAGGCCACCGGGGCGATGTCGGCGACGATCAGCGAGGCCACCCGCGCGGGGGCGAGCCTGGCCAGGCTGATCACCACCTTGCCGCCCATGGAGTGCCCCAGCAGGTGGGCCCGAGAGACGTCGAGCCTATCCAGCAGGGCCAGCAGGTCCTCGGCCATGGGCTCGTACCCCATCCCCGCCACATGCGGTGAGCGCCCGTGGTTGCGCAGGTCGACGGCGATAACACGGCGCCGACGCTGCCACTGCTTGGCATGGGAGCGCCAGTTGTCGGCACTGCCCAGCAGGCCGTGGACAACCACCAGCGGCGTGCCGTCGCCGCCGGTATCGGTGAAATTGAGATCGATGGGCATGGAAGCCTCCTAGGCTGCAGGGGATTCAGGAAGACGCGCGCGCCTCGTGGGGCATGAGGTCATCGCTGCCCGTCACCGCCACCAGGCGACGGCTGAGCCAGGCCAACAGCACGCCGTAGAGCGGCAGGAAGAACGCCAGGCTGATGCCGAGCTTGATCACGTAGTCGACCCAGGCGATCTCCGGCCAGTGGGTGGCCATGAAGGGGTCCGGGCTGCGATGGAAGGCGATGGAGAAGAAGGCGAAGGTATCGGCGAGGTTGCCGAGCACCGTGGAGACCGCCGGCGCCACCCACCAGGCCCTGAGGGCACGCAGCCGATCGAAGACCTGGACATCCAGCAGCTGGCCCAGCACGTAGGCCATGAAGCTCGCCAGAGCGATGCGGGCGACGAACAGGTTCCACTCGCCCAGCGCCTCGAGGCCGGCGAAGCCTCCGCGCGGGAAGACCACGGAGACGACATAGGAGATCACCAGCGCGGGCAGCATCACGCGCAGGATGATGGCCCGGGCCGTCTCCTTGCCGAACAGGCGGACCGTGAGGTCGGTGGCCAGGAAGATGAAGGGAAAGCTGAACGCGCCCCAGGTGGTATGGAAGCCCAGCAGGGTGAACGGCAGCTGCACCAGGTAGTTGCTGGCGGCGATGACCAGGATATGGAAGGTGACCAGCAGCGCCAGGCAGCGGCGGGTCTGGGCGTCGGACAGCACGAACATCACGGCATCCTTTTTTGCGGAGGGGTGAGGGAACCCTCGTGGAACGGCACTCGCCCGGGGCGAGTAGGGCCGAGCATTATACGACCTGCCCGGCGCACTGGCCATGGACGCGCCCTTCCCACATGGCAACGAGCCCACATGACAACGCCGCCCACGAGGGGCGGCGTCGAGAGGCGGTATCACGAGGCGTGTCAGACCTGGCGGGCCTCGTGGGCGGCGCCGACCTGGCGCTCCATCATCGCCTCGTGGACGTCCTGCAGGCTCGCCGGGTCGTCGATGGTCGAGGGCACGCCGAACTCCTGACCGTCCGCGATGTTGCGCAGCAGCTTGCGCAGGATCTTCCCGGAGCGAGTCTTCGGCAGGCGATCGACCACCAGGACCTGCTTGAAGCAGGCGATGGGGCCGATCTTCTCGCGCACCAGGGCGATGAGCTCGTTCTCCAGCGCCACCTCGTCGCCCTCGAAGCCGTCCTTGGGAATCACCAGGCCCACCGGCAGCTGCCCCTTGAGGGCATCGTGGATACCGATCACCGCGCATTCGGCCACGGCTGGATGGGCCCCCACGACCTCCTCCATCTCGCCGGTGGAGAGGCGATGACCGGCGATGTTGATGACGTCATCGGTGCGCCCCATGATGAAGAGGTAGCCGTCCTCATCGAAGTAGCCACCGTCACCGGTGAGGTAGTAGCCGGGGAAGGCCGCCATGTAGGCGCTGTGGAAGCGACGCGGGTCGCGCCAGACCCCGGCCAGGCAGCCGGGCGGCAGGGGCTGCTTGATCACCACGCTGCCCTGCTCCATGGGGCCCGACGGCTCGCCCTGACGGTCGAGGATCTGCACGTCGAAGCCGGGGACCGGCACCGTCGCGCTGCCGGCCTTGGTGGGCATCGGCTCCAGGCCGTGCATGTTGGCGGCGATGGGCCAGCCGGTCTCGGTCTGCCACCAGTGATCGATCACCGGCACCTGCATCAGGTCGTCGAGCCAGTGGAAGGTCGGCGGGTCGAGCCGCTCGCCGGCCAGGAACAGGGCCTTGAGGCAGGAGATGTCGTACTGGCCCATCAGCGTGGCGTCCGGATCCTCCTTCTTCATGGCGCGGAAGGCGGTGGGGGCGGTGAAGAAGCTCTTGACCCGATACTCGCTGATCAGCCGCCAGAAGGCCCCTGCATCCGGGGTCTTCACCGGCTTGCCCTCGTAGACCACGGTGGTGCAGCCGCGCAGCAGCGGCGCATAGACGATGTAGGAGTGGCCAACCACCCAGCCCACGTCGGAGGCGGAGAAGAAGACGTCGCCGGGAGCCACGTCGTAGATGGTCTCCATGGAGTAGGCCAGCGCCACGGCATAGCCGCCGGTGTCGCGCACCACGCCCTTGGGCTTACCGGTGGTCCCGGAGGTATAGAGGATGTAGAGCGGGTCGCTGCCCTTGACCGGCACGCAGTCGGCGGGTGCGGCCTTCTCGACCAGGGCGGTCCAGTCATGGTCGATCGCGCCCAGCTCGGCGGCGTGCTGCTCGCGCTGCAGGACCACGCAGGCCTCGGGCTTGTAGCTGCTCTGCTCGATGGCCGCGTCGATGATCGGCTTGTAGGGGATGACCCGGTCACCCTCGACGCCGCAGGAGGCGGCCACCACGACCTTCGGCTCGGCGTCCTCGATGCGCACCGCCAGCTCGTGGGGCGCGAATCCGCCGAACACCACCGAGTGGATGGCGCCGAGGCGGGCGCAGGCGTACATGGCGACCAGCGCCTCGGGCACCATGGGCATGTAGATCACCACCCGATCGCCCTTCTCCACCCCCAGGTCCTTCAGGGCACCGGCGAAGCGGGCCACCTGGTCGCGCATCTCGGCGAAGGTGAGGGTCCGCTTGCCGCCGGTGACCGGCGAATCCCAGTAGATGGCCGGCTGGCCGCCGCGCCCCTGCTCGACATGATGGTCCAGGGCCGCATGGCAGATGTTGAGCTCGCCATCCACGTACCAGCGGGCATGGCCCGCCTCGTCGTACTCGAGGATGGTGGAGGGTGGGGTGAACCAGGGAATGCGCTTGGCCTGATCGGCCCAGAAGGCCTCGGGTTGATCGATGGAGCGCCGGAACTCGTCTTGGTACATGCTCATCTGCATCCTGTCAGCAATCGGGAATAGGGGTGTTGATTGTTGACACTCTAGAGCAATATCTTCCGCCAAACCTCATACCATCGGCTAATCTTCGACAAAAGGACGAGAGACCACCCCGTCATTGTCAACAACACACGCCTTCCCCTGCCGATCGTGGCGGCCGAGGGTCGCCGTTGATCCGGCGACGGCCTCCAGGCTGGGCTATTATTGCGAATAAGCTGAATCAGAAGGTCGACGAGCAGGCCGACGCCCCCCGCTGAGGCGGGGGTCACGGGGATGCATTCAAGCGCGCAGGCGGCCGGCCGTGTGCCGGGACCTGCCAGGCGGGGGACAGATCATGGGCACGACCAGAGGGGCGGCAGCACGTCTCCTTGAGGGCGGAGAGGCGGTCATCGACGAGGCCAGCGCGCTGCTCAAGGCGATGGCCAATGACAATCGGTTGCGGATTCTCTGCCTGCTGGACGGCACCGAGCTGTCGGTGACCGAGCTCAACCAGCGACTCGTGCTCAGCCAGTCGGCGCTCTCGCAGCACCTCGCGATCCTGCGCCGAGAGAATCTCGTCACCACCCGACGCGAATCCCAGACCATCTACTACTCGCTGCAGGGAGAGCGCGCCAGGACGCTCATCGAGGCACTCGGCCGCCTCGAGCTCGGCGGCCGGCCGTGACCGCCGTCAGCGTTTCTGCCAGCGGCCGGCGTCGAGCATCTCCAGACCGCGCTCGACGCTTCGCTCCACGCCTCGTGACACCGCCACGCCGAGGCGATCCCCGAGCTTCTGCTTCTGCTCCAGCTTCAGGCTGATCACCCGGGCCTCTGGCATGCGCTGTGCCAGATAGGCCTCGCTGGTCCCCAGCGCATCGACGAGGCCCCGCTCCAGGGCATCGCTGCCGTACCAGATCTCGCCGGTGGCCACCGACTCGATGTCCAGGTCCGGGCGCCGCTCGGCCACATGGCGCTTGAACAGCTGATGGGTGGTCTCGAGATCCTCGATGAACTTGTCGCGCCCCTCCTCCGTGTTCTCGCCGAAGACGGTGAGGGTGCGCTTGTAGCGCCCTGCCGTCAGCAGTTCCACGTCGATGTCGTGACGCTTGAGCAGGCGATGGAGGTTGGGCAGCTGGGCGACGACCCCGATGGAACCGATCACCGCGAAGGGCGCGGCGCGCAGGTGATCGGCGCTGCAGGCCATCAGGTACCCGCCGCTGGCCGCCACCTTGTCCACGCAGACCGTGGTGGTGAGCCCCGCCTGGCGCAGGCGATCCAGCTCGGCGGCCGCCAGTCCGTAGCCGTGCACCAGGCCGCCGGCCGACTCCAGTCGCAGCACCACCTCGTCGTTCTCGCCGGCCACCTCGAGCACCGCCGAGACCTCCTCGGCCAGCCGGCCGGTGGCACTGGCCTTGAGGTCACCGTGGAAGTCGAGCACCCAGACCGTCGGTCGCGACTCGCCCTTGCCCTTGCGGCCGTCGCGGTCACGCGCCTTGTCATCCCGGCGGAAGGCCTTGATCAGGCCCTTGCGGGCGCCCGGATGACTGGCCGCCAGTTCCATCCGCCGGCGGCGCTGGCGACGGGTCTGGTTGAGCTCCTCGAGACGCAGCCGGGAGCGCTCCCCCGTCTCGCCCTTGAGCTTCACGATCACCGCCACCGCCACGCCGACCACCAGCACCAGGGTCAACAGCTGCGCCAGGAACATGCCGAAATCCGTCAGCCACTCGTTCACCGTCCTCTCCTCATCGACTGGACCTGCTGCCATCCTGCCCGGCGCCATCACCCCGGCACAAGGCCGCTTGATTCAAACAGTTGTTTCAAATAGGCTTGCCGACTGCACCCCACCCACGAGGATTCCCGATGTCCGACGCCACCCTCGACAAGCTCAAGCGCCGCTTCGACGCCGACGCCGCCAGCGGCATGCGCGAAGTCTTCCAGTTCCACTTCAGCGATGCCGGCGATCACTACCTGGTGGTGGACGACGGCAACCTGGAGGTCCACGAGGGGGAGCACGACGACCCCTCGGTCAGCCTGAGCATGAGCAGCGAGACCCTCAGGGGCGTGATGAGCGGCGAGATCAACGGCATGAACGCCTTCATGACGGGCAAGCTGAAGGCCACCGGCAACGTCATGCTGGCGACGAAACTGAGCAGCCTCTTCCCCGGGAGCTGACCCGGTCACCCGAGGCTAGCCGCGCCCCCCGACCTCATTGAGGTGGGTCTCGATCAGCGCCCGCGAGATGGAATAGAGCGGCGGCAGCTGGGGCAGGCGTCGCGGATTGAACCAGGCGGCATCGGCGATCTCGACCCCGTCGATGCGGATGCGCCGGCTGGCGGCCTCGGCGAAGAAGCCCAGCATCAGCGAGTGGGGAAAGGGCCAGGGCTGGCTCCTGAAGTAGCTGACCCGCCCCACGCTGAGTCCCACCTCCTCGAAGACCTCGCGACGCACCGCCTCCTCGGCCGCCTCGCCGGGCTCGATGAAGCCGGCGAGGGTCGAGTAGCGACCCGGGGGAAAGCGCGGGCTGCGCGCCAGCAGCAGCGACTCGCCATGGGTCACCAGGGTGATGATGCAGGGCGAGATGCGCGGGTAGTTGCGATGGCCGCACTGCCCGCACTGCATGGCGAACTCGGCGTCCAGACGCTCGGCCGGGGCCCCGCAGCGGCCGCAGAAGCGATGGTTGTCGAGCCATGCCGCCACCTGCAGCGCCGTGGCCACCAGCGCGAACCAGGACTCCGGCAGGCGAGCCAGCCACTGGCGGGCGTCCGGCCAGTCATCGCCCGGCTGCTCCTCCAGCGACAGCGCCACCGGTTCCTCCTGCCACCAGCACAGCGGCTGCAGGCCGTCGTGCCAGGGCTGGAAGGCCTGCAGGGGCCCGTCGTCGCTGCCGGGCGCGATGCGCCCCCGGGCCAGGCGGATCACCCGCCCGGCCGCCTCCTGGCTGGGCAGTTCCCGACGCAGCATCAGGCACCGTCCCCGGCGCCGGGCACTCCGGCATGGGCATCCCAGCGACACTCGCCGGCGGCCTCGCGAATGCGGTCCAGCTTGGCCTGGTGGGCCGCGAGCTCCGCCGGGTCGGGACGCACCACCCGCAGCCTCCCGGGGTCGAGGGACAGGCGCCGGATGGACAGCCCCTGCTGATCGCCGGACTGCCCCTCCGACGCCGCCGAGGCATCCAGGGACAGCGCGGTCTGCCCGCCGGTCATCGCCAGGTAGACGTCGGCGAGGATCTCGGCGTCAAGCAGGGCGCCGTGCAGGACCCGGTGGCCGTTCTCGATGTCATAGCGCTTGCACAGCGCGTCCAGGCTGTTGCGCTGGCCGGGGTGCATGTCGCGAGCCAACTTCAGGGTGTCGAGGATCCGGCAGTGCTCGGCGACCGGACCGAGTCGCGGCTCGCCGCGCCGGGCATTGAGCAGGCCGAACTCGTGATCCATGAAGCCCACGTCGAAGGGCGCGTTGTGGATCACCAGCTCGGCGCCCTCGATGAAGGCCCAGAAGGCGTCGGCGACCTCGGCGAACACCGGCTCGTCGGCGACCCGCTCGTTGGTGATGCCGTGCACGCCGATGGCCTCGGCCTCGATGTCCCGCTCGGGATTGATGTACTGGTGGTAGGTGTTGCCGGTGAGGCGGCGGTTGACCATCTCCACCGCCCCGATCTCGATCAGGCGATGGCCGTCACGGGGGTCGATGCCGGTGGTCTCGGTATCCAGGATGATCTGACGCATGGGGTCTCTCGTCGGCTCGCAGGGAAAATCTCGTAGGGAAAGGGGTCAGGCCTCAGGCGCGGGCCCGGTGCTCGTCGATGGCCTCGTTGGCCAGGGCGTCGGCACGCTCGTTGCCGGGGTGCCCGCTATGGCCCTTGACCCAGTGCCACGCGATCTCGTGGCGGTGTGTCTCCTCGAGGAGCTCGCGCCACAGCTCGGCGTTTCTCACCGGCTGGCGCGAGGCGGTCTTCCAGTCGCGCTTGATCCAGTTATGGATCCACTCGGTGATCCCCTTGCGCAGGTACTCGGAGTCGGTCCACAGCGCCACCCGGCAGGGTCGCTTGAGCTCGCGCAGCGCCATGATCGCCGCCATCAGCTCCATGCGATTGTTGGTGGTCACCGCCTCGAAGCCCTTGAGGGCCTTCTCGTGTCGGCCACTGACCAGCAGCACGCCCCATCCCCCGGGGCCGGGATTGCCACGGCAGGCCCCATCGGTATAGATCGTCACGGCCTGGCGTGTGTCCGTCACCGTGGCGACTCCTCTTCGCGAAGCGACCCGACCCGGGTGGCGCTGCCCAGCGTCGGCCCGACCAGGGGGCTCGCCAGGTCGAGTCGCGGGCGCTGCGGCTGGGCCAGCTGGGTCCGGCGTCGGGCATGGATCATGTAGCTGTCGCCGAGCGGCAGGTTGTGGCGCCGGCCGAGGGTCTCGAGCATGGTGTTGCGCGGCAGGCTGCCGGGCAGGTGGAAACCGCAGTAGTCTACCCGGTCGATCTCGAAGTCGACAAACGCCAGCCAGTCCCCCAGGCGCCCGGGGGTGCGCCAGTGCCCCCGCCAGGGCATGAGGCGTCGCCGGCCCGGCCAGGCGCGGGACAGCCCACCGGCGCTCAGCGGGTACCAGCCGAAGATGATCAGGCGCCCGTCGTCGGCGGTGACGCGGGCCGCCTCCTGCAGCATGTGATGGGGGTCGGGCACCACCTCCAGCAGGTGGTGGACCACCACC